>CAYNCC010000133.1:0-2513 GCA_964396035.1 uncultured Alphaproteobacteria bacterium | reverse complement strand
TGATATAAAATTAAATCATCTAAAAAATTTTTATTTTCGTTTAATTTTGGAATTTTTGAAGTTAAAACTTTACAAACATCTTCATAAAAAAGATCAAAATTTTCAATAGTTCTTAAAAAAAGCGCTTCTTCAGGTGGCCATGATATCTCTTCAAAACCTTCCACGAATTGATCGTATCCTTTTTGATTTAAAATACTATCTACCAATCCATCTATAACTTTTAATTCTTT
The DNA here is from genome assembly GCA_964396035.1 of uncultured Alphaproteobacteria bacterium. Taxonomy (GTDB): domain Bacteria; phylum Pseudomonadota; class Alphaproteobacteria; genus CAYNCC01. Next base: position 2,283 of record CAYNCC010000133.1, on the reverse strand, counting down.
GTTTAAAAACGATTGTTTATTTTTTTCTCCGTATTTAATTAATGATTCAAAAAAATCACTATAGGTAATTCCATACTCATGTCTTAAAATGATCGCTATGACCTGCAAAAGTCCAAGAACATGGAATGATTGTACAAAAATGGCAAACTTATAAGTTCTTCTCCATTCTGTTTTGGACATTGAATAAGTGCTTACTACAATCGGTTCGTATTCAGGAACCTCGTCAGTATATTTTTCTGAATGCGGTTGAAAAAGCGGGGTGTTAACAGTTTCTATTTTATATTTTTGTTGATAGTTTTTATCTCCCAATTCCGCATTTGGTGCAACGGTGGAATTATAAACGACTATTCCTGTGTGCTGAGAACAATCCAACAAAATATCAATACCTTTCTTGAACGATTCATATGTTTCTCCAGGCAATGGAAGTATTAACTCTGTATAGGTAGGTAAATCTGCCTCTAAATATTTTTTTTGTAGAGATTTAAAAAAATCCATTTTTATATTATCTCTTTTAATATTTTTAAGTGTATTTTCATCTAACGATTGCATGCTTAAAGAAACACCCTTGCTCATACCCACATCAGCAAATATTTTTTCAAGTTCAAAAACTTTTTCGGTCGAATTTTTTGTGTAGCATGTTCTAAATTGTTTAGGATAACCAAATTGTCTTTTATTTTCAGCCAGCTTTTGTGCAAGATTCAAATCTCTTTTTACGATACCAAAATTTGAATCAGCTCCATTTATGTAATCAATTTTCTTTTTTGTAAAAAAATCAATTTCCTTATAAAGCCTTTCTTCTTCAAATTTATGTAATTTTGAAGCAGTTGCTGAACCCCAATCACAAAATGTACACTTAAAAGGACATCCTCTATTTGTTTCCCATGTAGCTTGCCATTTGTAATCATATTTTTTGAAGAGGTCTTCAAATATTCCTTCGAGGTAAGGGGACGGGAGAGTTAAATAATCTTTTATTCTTTCTCTTTTCTTATTAAAATAAACTTTTTTACTATTATTTCGATCATAAAAACTAGTTCCTAAAATATTATGAAGCGGTTCTTTGTTTAAATATTTGTTCAAAGTTTCCTCGAAAGTTAACTCACCTTCTCCATGCATAGTCATATCCACGAATGGATACTTCTTAAAAAAGTCTTCATTAATATCGTCAGGTACCTGTGGACCACCGAGAAATATCATGCAATCTGGATTCTTTTTCCTCGCTTCTTCTGCCAACTTTAGACTTGTTCTCCAATTCCATAAATAACATGAAAAACCCAATATATCTGTTTGACCAATTTTGCTAATCATGCTTGATACATTTTCCTTGAGAAAAATAAATTCTTTAAAATGATAATTGTCCCTGATATTTTTTTTTTGAATAACAAATGATTTAAGAACACCGGCGCTATAAGGCAAGTATACCTGATCACCATACTTTTTATTTAATTGCACTAATTGGATGGAAATTTTTTTTGACATCAATTTGACACAATACAAAATTATTAATTTTCCAAAATTGAATTAAAAATTATAACTATAAATTACCTAAATTAATTTAACGTTTATAGCATAAATTAATTTTTATTCAATTGACACTATTATTTAAATTTAGTAGATCGAATTAGCATATAAATGACGAATAAATCAACAAGAGTCCTATCAGAAATATCGCCTGGAGAATTGCTAGACAAAATAAGTATCTTGGAAATTAAACTTGAAAAAGTTAAGGACAAAGACAGTCAAAAAAAAATAAGAAATGAATACGATATACTAAAAAAAACTCAAAATTCCTCTATAGTAATGTCAGATAAAATCAAACTTATATCGTTCTGTTAGTGATGTGAATATTAAATTGTGGAATATCGAAGATAAATTGAGAATTTGTGAACAGAATAAAGACTTCGGAGAAGATTTTATAGAATTAGCTAGAGGAGTTTATTTCAATAATGATAGACGCGCTAAAATTAAAAAAGAAATAAACAAAATTTTAAAATCTAATATTGAAGAAGTTAAAGAGTACGTAGATTACTTCAAAATTTAATCACATCTAATAGTTATATTTTCTCTCCAAAAATTTTATAAAATTGTGAATAACAAAAGTCATTAACAAGTATATGCTTCCTGCAACTATAAAGACTTCTACTGGTCTGAAAGTAGTAGATATTATATGCTTGGCTACCCCAGTAAGATCAAGCAAAGTTACAGTGCTTGCAAGAGAAGTTCCTTTCAACATTAAAATCATTTCATTGCCGTAAGCTGGTAATGACTGTCTAATAGCTATTGGCA
>CAYNCC010000132.1:0-2515 GCA_964396035.1 uncultured Alphaproteobacteria bacterium | reverse complement strand
GTGAAACGAGCTTTTGATTCATTGTCAAGACGTGTAAAAACTATCGTGAAATAGGGACACGTTTGTTTAATTTTACTCCTACTCACTCTTGGCAACAAAATTATTATATATAAAAAAATCACAAAGTGAGAATTCTTCTAATTAATCCAACATATGATGGAATTATTGTTGCACCACATTTAGGTTTAGACTATCTGTATTCAGGTTTAAAAAAGAGTGGTCATAAAGACAGATTCTTGATGGTCTACGAGAAAAAATAGGATATGATCTATCAGAATGGGACATAGTTTGTGTTACAGCAATATCAACATATTTTCCTAATATGTTCAAGAAGTAAAAAGAGTAAATCTTATGGTCTTAAAATAATTATTGGTGTACCATATGTTATTTGTGATCCATATACCGAACATGTACTTGCAAAAATATAAGTTTCAATTCCATAAAGCATACAAAGTTCTGCAATATTTTTTGTGTCTTTAAATTATATAATACATTAAATTAAATATTTTATGAATGTTGGAATTGTGGGTTTAGGTAAAATGGGATTAGTACATACTGCCATTTTAAATACATTTGATGATGTAAATGTAGTTTCAATATCTGAAAAAGAAAAATTAATTACAAAATATATTAATGATGCATTACCAAAAACAAAAATTTATGAAAATTTTGAAGATATGTTTTCAAATGAAAAATTAGAGCTTGTTTTTATAACTACTCCCACACTTTCTCATTTTCAAATAATGAATTCATGTATTAAACATGGAATAAATTTTTTTGTAGAAAAACCATTAGTAATTAATTATGAAGAAGCCAAAAATATTTGTAAATTATTACAACAAAAAAAACTAATTATGGCTGTAGGATATCAACTTAGATTTACGGATACATTCTCTAAAGCAAAACAACTTCTAGAAAAAAATTTTTTAGGTAAAATTACAGACGTATCTTCATCTATTTTTTCATCTCAAGTTTTAGCAAAAAATTCTGGATGGAGATTAAATAAAAAAATGAGTGGTGGTGGCGTTTTATTAGAATTAGGATGTCATCTAATTGATGTCTTACTTTGGTATTTTGGTCCAATATCTAAAGTAGAAGGAAAGGTTTCATCCATTTATTCAAATGTGGAAGATTCTGCAGAAATGAAATTTACCACAAATGATAAAGTAAAGGGAACTTTATCTGCGTCTTGGAGTGTTAAGGGTTATAGAATTCCAGAAATTACTATTGATATTAAAGGAGAATATGGATCCCTTAAAGTAAATCAAGATTTCATTGAACTTAATTTTAAATCTGAGAATCAAAAATTTAAAGCTGGAAAAACTATGATTTACAAACAAGAATTAGAAAAAGGAGTATCCTTTGATGTAGGAGGGCCAGAATATACTAAAGAAGATAGGCATGTAATTGATTGTATCAAATACAATAGAACTCCTTTAGTAGATATTTCTGACGGAGCAAATGTTCAGAGTGTTATACAATCAATGTATGATGCATCAAGCAAAAACAATACACAGTTGGTGGAATATTGACTCGATTTAATTCTATTATGTTAGGAGATAATCCATTTTTTGGGGTAGATCATCTTTCTCATGAACGTGGAAGACTAAGAAGTTTGAAAAACAATTCATTTGAAAATGCGGTAAATGTTGTTCGTTATTCATATGAAAATGGTGTGAAAGATATGATGATTAATACTCACCCAAGCATTGATGAATTTTTTATGGAATTACAAAATGCAGATCTACTTGATAAAATTAACTTTCATCCAATGATTCCATATGCTGCAGGGTATGTTCAAAAACTTACTGAAAAAGGTAGTATTGGTGTGTTAAAAGATATCTTGAGTTCTACTGGAATAAAAAATGAAATTAAAATTATAAGTAAAAGTGGATTAGGGTTCTTAAAAAAAGATCTGGGGGGACTTTTTAAAGTATTTCTTGATGTTGAACTCTTAAGATTAAAAAAAATAAATGTGAAAGTTGTTTATCTTCATCCAGCAATTACGGATTTAGCGTTATCTCTAAATCTAAAAAATATTTTTGAAATTTTCTTTGATTACTTACAAAAAAATCATAATGTCCAAGTTGGATTATGTACCAAAAATTTTCCTAGGTTAATTGATAAATTTGATGAATGGGACTTAGAATGTCCTTATATTATGACTTCTTTTAATAAATCAGGTTTTTTAATGAATCCTTCACGTCAGGAGTGTGAAACATATTTAGAAAAATATTCTGGAAAACTTGTCGCAATGAATATTCTTGCAGGAGGATTCTTAGATCTAGATACATCAATAGAATATATTAAATCCTTGAAGAATATTGATAGTGTTATTGTGGGGGTATCATCCATTAAACATGCCCAAGAAACATTTTCTTCACTAAAATCATAATTTTGATTAAAACATAATTCAGATATTGAAATACATTAGATTAACAAAACAAAACTTATTCGTTACTACTTGAAATCAAACTGTCCCTATTTAGAAAATAGATCAAGTTTCTTTTTGCTT
>CAYNCC010000131.1:0-2526 GCA_964396035.1 uncultured Alphaproteobacteria bacterium | reverse complement strand
TAGAGAATGATATAATTAATGGACAATCTTTAGCGAATACTACGCTGGCTTTTGGTTTAGGAAATTACTATTCTGTAAATGGGGACGAAGATAAAGCTCAGTACTTATTTAGCATGGTTACTAAAGGAAATCAATGGTCTGCTTTTGGGTACATCGCTGCTGAATCTCGTTTAAAATAACATATTTTATTTAATTAATACACATTTCATTGACTAATAGTTTCTGCCTATCTAAATTGGAGGTAGCACGCCAATTTTATAAGTAATCTTCATAAGGAACTTATTATGATATATACAAAAGGCGTTCTATTTTTTCTACTTTTCTCCTTTGCCTTTCCTCAAACCCAACTTGGAGCCGATATTGATGGTGAAGCGGCTGCTGACCAATCAGGATGGTCTGTATCGATGAGTTCGAACGGATCCAGGTTGGCCATTGGCGCAAACAATAATGCTGGAAATGGCTCTGCTTCCGGTCACGTACGGGTCTATGAATATGCAAATAGCGCCTGGACTCAGCTAGGAGCCGATATTGACGGAGAAGCGGTTGATGATTTTTCAGGATATTCTGTATCGATGAGTCCGGACGGATCCAGGTTGGCTATTGGGGCAAGAAATAATGATGGAAATGGCAATAATTCCGGTCACGTGCGGGTCTATCTTACAAATCCAGGTCAGGTAACTTTCCAACCGCAGAATTTAGATGAATTAAAGACAGCAGTAAATCTGTGGACTTCTGATAAAACAACTGCACTTTCTACCTATGGCGAGATCAATAAATGGGATATATCACTGATCACAGATATGAATTGTTTATTTTGCAATAAATATACTTTTAATGATGATATATCTAATTGGGATATGTCTAATGTTACTAAAACGTATGCCATGTTTTTTAGAGCTCAAGATTTTAATCAGGATATTTCAAGCTGGGATGTGTCTAATGTAACGGATATGCGAGGTATGTTTAGAGAAGCTCAAGATTTTAATCAGGATATTTCAGGCTGGGATGTGTCCAGTGCAACTTTAACTGCTTCTTTATTTAGATATGCCACTTCCTTTAATCAGGATATTTCAAGTTGGGATGTGTCAAATGTTACCGCGATGGGTGTTATGTTTGCCACTGCTACATCTTTCAATCAGGATATTTCAAGTTGGGATGTGTCTAATGTAACGGATATGCATGAAATGTTTTATAGAGCTAAATCTTTCAATCAAGATATTTCAAGCTGGGATGTTTCCAGTGTAACTAAAATGGGTAGTATGTTTTCTTCTGCAGAAAGTTTTAATCAGGATATTTCAAGCTGGGATGTATCCAGTGTAACTGATATGGCTGATATGTTTTTAAATGCAGACGCATTGTCAAATCAAAATAAATGCTCGATTCATACAAAATTTACTTCTAATGAAAAATGGCCATATAGCTGGTCTAACTCATGCATATCATCAGGTCAATTATCATTAACAGCAACTATTGAAAATGTAAATATCGAGCGCTTTGATGTTCGTGGTGATAGATTATATGCAATACACCCTGGAACTAACAATGCATCTGAAAATGCCGCATATTTATCTATTGTTGATTTGAACACAAACAAAGTGATTGCCAAAGGAGGGCAATATTCACCAATTAGCGGTGGATTCTCGGGATACCCAGATCGTCTTTTTGTTTTTGATAGTGTAGCCGTTGTAGACGCAAAGAATTTTTTTAATGTAAGTCGAGATTCAGTTAATTACATTGGTGATCTTTTTACTAGATCGGTTTCCGGTGCATCCATGCATAGTTATAAACGAGGTAATATTCTTTATGTAGCTATTCAGAGTAAAGGATTTGGGATTTTTGATTTAACCAATCCAACGAACCCAGTCACACTCCATGAGAAAGATTATGGATTAGAAGGTGATTACCCATATGGTATTCATGCTAATGATAAACATATTTTTGTATGCGATATCGAAACAGATGGTGGTAAAATATACATTCATGAGAATGGTGGGAGTTTTGCAAAAGTTGGTGAGATAAAAACCAAAGCATACCGAGTATCAACAAAAGGTAATCTATTATTTACTGACAAGAAAACAGTTTTTGATATTTCTGACCCCGCTAATACTTCTGAGGTCACTGATCATAAATATACAGGTACATCTTCAAATGGTGAAATGAGAATAGTTGGAGATTATTTACTTATTTCAGCTGGTGGTGGTAAAGGTTGGGGTTGGAGTAACCCTAGAGCATCTATTTATAATATCAAAGATATCTCAGATATAAAATTAATCTATGCTTTTGAGGATACACTCCCTAGCATGGATATACAAGTTCACGAGAAAAACCTTTATGTTGCATTTAATAAGGATACAACGGGGGGTTATATAAAACGATATGATGCCAGTGGTCTGAACCCAAGGACATTTGTTCCCGATAGCAAATTCGAGCAGGTTCTTATTGATCTTGGCTATGATGATGCATTAGATAATTATGTGAAAACGGACAATATTAAGAATGTTACTTATTTAGATGTTTCTAGTAAAT
>CAYNCC010000130.1:0-2540 GCA_964396035.1 uncultured Alphaproteobacteria bacterium | reverse complement strand
ATCTGGTTGTTAAACCACGAAATTAAATAATATTATTATTTATAATAATATAATACTCGAAAATGTCAAAATTCTTTGGAAGACTCTATTTTTTTACTAAATTATCAACGTCAATTATATTGTTGATTATTATAATAATATTTATTTATTTATTTTCAAAAAGTTATCAAAACCAAAAAAAGATAAAAGAAGATAATTTGAAGGTCTATGATGCTTTAATTAATGAATTAAATTCAAATAATAGCAAAATCGAAGAACTAGTAAAAAAAATAAAAAAATTTGAAGGCAAGATAGAAGTAAAAAATAATGATGAAATAAAAAAAAATATAGAAAATTTAGAAAAAGAAATAAAAAATATAATAAATAATTTTAATAATAAAAAAAATAATTCTAATTCTATTGAATCAATAAATAATAAAGAAATATTAAATGAATATTTAAATAAAATTTTTTATAATTTTAAAAATGGAATTATGTATGATAATTTAATAATTGAAACTTTAAAAATAAATAACAATGATCAAGTAGAAACCTATTTAAGAGAACTATTAATTATTTCAGAAAATAATATTTTAAGTTATGAGCAACTAAAAGATAAATTTAATGATATTTCGAATATTTATTTAAAAGATTATTTTATAGATGAAAACGAAGATTCATTTTTAGTAAGATATTTTTTAAAATTTTTTTCATTGAAACCCAGCTCAAAAATAAAAAGTAATAATGCAGATTTTAAAACATTATCAAATGTTTTAGAAAATTTAGAAAATGATAATGTTGAAAATGCATTAAATGAAATTGTAAAAATCAACAATAATAAAATTTTTTTTACAAATTGGATATCAGATGCAAATAACTATAATAGAGTTGAAAAATTAATAAAATCTATATCGAAGGAAATTAATAAATGAAATATTCATTTCTTCTCTTTATAGAATTAATTATACTCACATTATTAGCCTATTTCATATTATCTTTTGAATCTAAAATTGATTTTTATTGGAACGGCATTATTTTTTCAACCGAATTAAGAGTATTATTATTTATAGTAATTTTTTTAATTTTTTTATCACTGTTTATGCAACGAATATATATATATTTAAAACAAATTCCTAAAAAAATCAGAAGCAATTTACAAACAAGAAAATACAAGAAAGGTATAAACGCTATAGTTTTATCAATAGCAGCGATGTCCAATAATGATAAAAAACAATTAACTAAATTTTCAAAAAAAATAGATGATTATTTAGAAGGTAACCCAATAAGCATAATATTAAATGCAGAAACAGCAAGAAAAGATAAAAAATTTATAGTAGCAGAAGAACTTTATAACAAAATGCTTAATAATCCAGATATTAAAATAATTGGATTAAGAGGTTTGCTTGAATTAAATCTAAGAAGACAGGATTACCACCATGCTTTAGTTTATGCTGAACAAATATATAATATTAATTATAAATTAGATTGGATTTATCAGACTATAATTAATATTTTAACAAAAACAAAAAATTGGCAAAAGTTGATAGAAATAAATAATGATGCTTTTAATAAAAAAATTATTACTAAAAAAATAAAATTAAGATCCAATTCTATAGCACAATATGAAATAGCACTCATTAAAGAACAATCCTTTGTTCATGAATCATTAAAACTTTTGAAGGAGGCTAATATTAGTAGACCTAATTTTCCACCTTTTATAAAAAAATATGTAAAGATGCTTATTGAAAATAATCAAATATCAAGAGCAAAAAATATTTTATTTAATACATGGCCATATGAGCCACATTTGTCTTATTTTGAAGATCTTATTAAAATATCTCAAAATCAAAATGTTCCCTTATTAACCATTGTAAATAAGTTAATAAGTAAAAATTTAAGTTCTTATGAATCTATTTTAATAAAAACGAAGGCATATATTTATGAAAAAAAATGGGACGATGCTAAAAATACTATTAAGGCAATATTATCCAATAGACCAAATAAAACAACTTGCGAATTAATGTCTGAAATAGAATTAGGAATTTCGGGCAATATGCAAAAAGCAAATAGTTGGATTAGCAGATCAAGTTTAGGTTCATTAGAAAAAGCTTGGGTTTGCAAACTTACAGGAATTAAGCAAAATGAATGGACATCTATCAATCAAAGTGGATATTTGGATAGCCTCGAATGGACTTGGCCTAAAGATTATTTAGACAGACTTACAGGACAAAACGATTATCAAATTCCTGAAATAATAGGCCCTGCATAGAATAATTTATTAGTTTTTTTATAAAATATTTAGTATTAAAGTTAATTAAATTAAAATGGATTCAAAAAAATTATTTTTTATTGGTTATGATTCAAAGGAAGACATAGCATATAGAGTTTGCAAACAATCTTTAATAAATAATTCGACTTTAGATACAAAAGTAATGGCTTTAAAACAATATGAACTTAGAGCTAAAGGTTTTTATTATAGAGATGTTGATCCTCTTGCTTCTACAGAATTTACTTATACTCGTTTCTTAATTCCTTCATTAATGAATTATAAAGGATGGGCT
>CAYNCC010000129.1:2089-2544 GCA_964396035.1 uncultured Alphaproteobacteria bacterium | reverse complement strand
AATTTTCCGCAACTACACTTAATTCTCATCTTCTTATTATAAACCAAGAATTTAATTAACAGTTAATTTTTAATATTTGTTTGATTGAGTTTTCGAAATCTTTACTAAAATTTTGACCGTTACATAATGGTGAATTTATTACTTGTTCTCTTAAATTTGATCTCAATTTTGAGATTGTTTCATAATTTGTTAATTTTTTCAATTTTTGAATATACTCACTTTTATTTTTTACTATCCAATCGGATAAACCGACATTAGATAAAACCGACGCAGATTGTCTAGTTATATAATTTTTACCTGTTAGTGTAATAACAGGAACGCCCATACATATTGCTCCATATGTTGTTGTTGCTCCTGAATATGGAAATGTATCTAGCGCTATATCAATTTTGTTATAATATTCTAAATATACATTTACTTTTGTCCAAAACTGGGGAATCACCAATAGCCGCGGA
>CAYNCC010000129.1:0-2079 GCA_964396035.1 uncultured Alphaproteobacteria bacterium | reverse complement strand
TTTCATCTAAAAAAATAATTCTGCTTTTTTCAATATTTTTTTTTTCAAAAAAACTACAAATTTTTTCTCTGATATTTTTATTATTAAAATCATTATAATATCTAAGATAAAGTTTAGATTTATTAAAAGACTTTAAAACTTGTGACCATAAATCTAAACATTCTTCAGAAATTTTTCTTGGATTTCTTAAACTACTGAAAGAAATATACATATTTTTTTTCATTGGAGCCTTATTTATTTCTGGAAGGTTTTCTGGTTTTGTAAAATTAAATAGACTTTTAATTCTTATAACTTTTTCAGAAACCTTTTCTTTAAAATTAATTGGATGTAATTCTTTATCGCTAATCCAATAATCAATTGTTGAATTATATGATGAAGTTATTGGGTGAAAACTAACTTGCTTTGGAGCTGATCTATAACTAGATAATAAATATCTATTTTCTCCATCATAACCTCCAAAAAAAACTAATACGTCAATATTATCACTAATAATTAAATTAGATGCTTTTTTATCATTCAAAAAAGAAATATTCCTCCATAAATCAACAGTTTTTTTATACCATTCTGTAATTTCATCCTCATCTGTACTAGATGAATAACAATAAAATTCAAAATTTTCTTTATCTTTAAAAAGAAACAATGCATGTATAAGATTATTCATTGCATGTTTTCTAAAATCAGATGAAACAAAACCAATTCTAATTTTCTTATTTTTTTTATAACAAAATTTTATTTTTTTTACTTTTTCTTTTCTTCCTAAATCTTTATTATATTGATCAATTATTGGAACTAAATCTTTGTGGTCAAAATCATGCTGATAAATTTTAGATATTAAAAGTTTTTTATAAGCAATGTCTTCTTCAATATTATATAATTTATGATTTATGATTTTCTTTGAAAGATTTTCTAATTCATTAAATCTACATTGTTTTAAATAACACAGAGAAAGTAAATTTAAAATATTTTGATTTTTTTTTAAATTTACTGCTTTTAAAATTATATCCTCTGACGAGTCAAATGAACCGATTAAAAGTTGAATCTCTGCAAGTTGTTTTAAATTTGAAAATTTTCCAGGAAAGTTTTTTATTATTTGGTTCAAAGTATAAATAGCATCATTATATTTACATAATTCAATTTGTACGTTACTTATAGCATTCCAAAACTGATAATTTTGTTTATCTATATCTAAAGCTTGTTTGTATAATTCCAGAGCTTTTTCTTTTTTAGTTAAATGATATTGATAAATACGAGCCAAATTATATATAGCTTTTGAATCGTTAGAATTTATATTGATTATATTTTCTAAAATATTTTTTGATTCTTCATATTTTTTTAAATCCTCATAAATATTTGCAATAAGATGGAATGCTTCTATAAATTTTGGTTGGTCCTTAGTTAATTTATTTAAAATCTCTAAAGATTCTTTTTTTTCATTTAATTTATATTTTATTAAAGCTAAATAGTATAAATAAATTGGACTTTTTTTATCAGGAAACGATTGTATTTCTTCTAGCGCTTTTTTATATTCTTTTTTTTCAAAATATATTCCTATTTTTTTATTTAATTCTTCAATATAATTTTCATTATTATTTTTATTTATATAAAATTTAAACTAAATTTTAAAATTTATGAAAAAAATCTGTAGATCAAGCTAAATTTTCTTAACTGGTCACAAAGGATTAGTTGGTAATTCATTATTAAATAATCTTATAGATCAAGGTTATCACAATATTGTAACTAAAACATCAAAACAATTAGATTTAACTGATCAATTAAGAGTAAAGAAATTTTTTAAAAGTGAAAAATTTGATTTTGTAATTTTAGCTGCTGCAAGAGCTGGAGGCATAAAAGCAAATATTGATAACAAAGCTCAATTTATTCAAAAAAATTTAATGATTTACTTAAATGTAATTCGTTTTTCATTTGAAAATAACATAAAAAACTTAATTTTCTTTGGTACAAATTGTATGTATCCAAAATCATCTCCTCAACCAATAAAAGAAAAGTATCTTCTTACAGGAGATTTGGAAGAAAGTATTTCTTATTATGCTATGGCAAAAATTTCAGGCCTAAAACTTT
>CAYNCC010000128.1:0-2548 GCA_964396035.1 uncultured Alphaproteobacteria bacterium | reverse complement strand
GAAACGTAGTGATCAACATTTCCTTTTCCTTTTCCCATTCTTGTTTCTGCAGCTCTAGCAGATACAGGCTTGTCAGGAAATATTCGTATCCATATTTTTCCACCTTTTCTTGTATATCTTGTCATAACTCTTCTTGCAGCTTCTATTTGCCGAGCCGTGATCCATGATGATTCTTGAGCTTTCAAACCATATTCTCCGAAAGATACTTTAGTCCCTTTGGATGCTATACCTTTGAGTCTTCCTCTATGTTGTTTTCTATATTTATAGCTTTTTGGTTGTAGCATTTTAATTATTCCTAATTCTTATTTTGATCTGGATTTATAAAAGGGAATCCAAATGAAGTAAGTAACTTTATCCCTGATTCATTATTTTTTGCAGTCGTTACAATTGTTATTTGCAAACTACGTATTTTATCTATTGAATTATAGTCAATTTCTGGGAAAATGACTTGTTCTTTAATACCTAAAGTATAATTGCCATTTCCATCAAATGATTTATTTGATAATCCCCTGAAATCCCTAACTCTTGGTAAGCTTAAGTTAATCAGCCTATCAAGAAATTCGTACATTCTATGATTTCTTAGTGTTGTAGCTACTCCTATGGCCATTCCTTCTCTAATTTTAAATCCTGCTATAGAAGATTTGGCTTTTGTAGTAATAGGCTTTTGCCCGGTTATCAATGCAATATCTTTGATACAATGTTCTAAAGCTTTAGAATTCACGAGAGCTTCTCCTAAACCAACATTGATAACTATTTTTTCAATTTTTGGAGCAGCTAGTGAATTAGATAAATTTAAATCTTTAGTAAGTTCAGGAACAATTTTGTCTCTATATAATTTGAGCAATCGTGGTATTTTAATTGTTTCATTAGCTTTTGTCATACAATTACCTCTCCAGTCTTTTTATTTATTCTAACTTTTGAATTGTCTTTTAATTTTGAAATACCCACTCTGGTTGGTTCATTATTATTTGGATCGATTAATGCTACATTGCTGATATCCACAAACATTTCTTTATCTATAATGCCTGCTTGCTGTGTTTCTGATTGGGCTTTCATATGTCTTTTGTAGATATTTAATCCTTCAATTAATAGTTTTCCTTTTTTGGGGAAAACTTGTTGTACTTTACCTTTTTTCCCTTTATCTTTGCCAGTGATAATTAGTACATTGTCGTTAACTTTTATTTTTTTCATTATAATACCTCCTGTGCTAAAGATACTATTCTCATAAAATTTTTATCTCTTAATTCTCTTGCTACTGGGCCAAATATTCTTGTACCACGTGGTAATTTGTTATCATCAATTATCACTGCAGCATTATCATCAAATTTTATATAACTCCCATCTTTTCTTCTTATTTGCTTTGTTGTTCTAACAATTACAGCTTTTACTATTTCTCCAGATTTTATTTGAGATGATGCAGTTGCTTGCTTGACCGAAGCAACTATAATATCTCCAGCATGAGCATATTTTCTACCACTGCCCCCAGGGACACCTATGCAGCTTATAACTCTAGCACCAGAATTATCTGTTACTTTCACTCTACTATAAATTTGTATCATCAGTATTATCCTTAGTTTTAGTAGTTTTTTTAGTAGTAGAAGCTTTTGGTTTTTTTGTTTTAGCAGTAGCTTTTGGTTTTTTTGTTTTAGCAGTAGCTTTTGGTTTTTTTGTTTCAGTATCTTTAGGTTTAATTTCTTCAGCGGGTTTGTCTGTAGATTTAGTAGAAGCTTTTGCTTTTTTTGTTTCAGTATCTTTAGGTTTAATCTCTTCAGCGGGCTTGTCTGTAGATTTAGTAGTAGCTTTTGGGTTTTTTATTTTAGTATCTTTAGGTTCGATTTGTTTTGTTTCATTAGTTGTTTGAATAGAATCTATAGTATTGTTTTGGTTAGTTGAATTAGATTCATTTGACGCTGGTTCAGGAGTTAATGTTAATTCTATTGGTTTGATTTCTGAGGGTTCTACATGCGTTTGCTTAGAAATTTCGATATCTCCTCTATATATCCATACTTTTACGCCTATACGACCATATTCTGTGTGAGCTTCAGCTATTGAATAATCAATATCTGCTTTTAATGTGTGTAGAGGAACTCTACCTTCCATCACTTTTTCTTTTCTTGCAATTTCTGCTCCGGCCAATCTTCCTTTACAGATAATTTTTATACCTAGTGCTCCATTTTGCATAGAGCGACTTGCAGCCATTCGTGCTGCACGCCTGTAAGATATTCTTCTTCCTATTTGTTCAGCAATTGAATGTGCAACAAGTGTCGCGTCCAAATCGGGGTTTCTAATTTCCTCAATATTTAATTGAGCTTTGTTTTTAGTAATATTAGAAATTAATTTTTTTAATTCATCTATTCTTTGCCCACCCCTACCTATAACAATACCAGGTCTTGATGTGAAAATTTTTACAGAAATTTCATTGGTACTTCTTTCGATTTCTATTTTGGTTATACCTGCATCTTGATTTACTTTCATTATTTCTTTTCTGATTTTATAATCATCTTTTACAAATCCTCTATATGAAAATTTGCTGCCAAACCAAGTAGAA
>CAYNCC010000127.1:0-2587 GCA_964396035.1 uncultured Alphaproteobacteria bacterium | reverse complement strand
GAAACTAAATAAAATAACAAGAACATTATTCGGAATTAAATCAAAAACAATAACAACCAAATAATACGAACAATGAAGGAAATAGTATAAAGAATTATTTTTAGGATTTAAAGATAAAACTAAAGATCATAATATGTCACTAGAATCAATAGGATTATCAGTATAACTATCACGTTTTCGAACATAAATTACTATAATGAATACGATTAGAATAATTAGCATTAATAAGATAATTAAAGGAATAGAATATTGTCGAAGATCTTCATCAGAAACATCCCCAATAATGAGGTTGACAGGTACTTCACTATGGGCATATTCAAAAGATATATGGAAGCTGGTATTATCAGTTGAAATATCATAGGGTGCAGATTTTCCTTTAATTAATAGAACAATGTCTTCAGATACATATTCAATAGGAAGCGTAATTAGAGTTGAACCTTTAGTTCCAGATTCACCTTCTAATATTAAATTAAAGACAATTAAATCATTTTCACTATTAGCATCCATTGAAATAAGATTAGAAGTAGTTTTTATTTCAGAATTAATTGATTCATCCGCATCATCTTTTAGAACGAAATTATAGCTAGATTGATAAATAAAAGCCTGAATGTTAGAAGAAATCTGAATAGACTCATCAGAATCATTAAGAGTACAACATTCAAGTTGAGAAGTATAATCAGTATCTAAATCTAGCTTTTCGGTCAATATTTGGATAAAAGTATTAGTTAAAGGCGTAAAAAAAGTATTAATTTCACTGAGAATATTTATTGAATCAATAAGGATAAGATCAGAAACTAAAATAATATCAGTAAATAAAGATTCAAATAATGAAATATTAGAAACTAGATTCAAAGTGATCTCGGGAAAAGAAAATAATACATTCTTAGAAGATGAAGAGCCTTGATATTTAGCAGTAACAGTATAGGTACCAGTATCATATGCTGCGATAAATGTCATTATGTTATTAGCAATCCAATTTCCATCATCATCAGGAGATACTACTGAAAATGCTCCAGGAAATCCAGGAGGACCTGAAACTTGAATGGTTACAGCTTGATTGGAATCAAAAGGAGTAACAGTTCCCGAAATAGATAAGGCATCACCAGGATAATAAGTGGTTTTAGGTACAAGAATAGTTATAGAAGAGGTAGATGCATTATTAGCAATCAAACTAGAAGATGAAGAAGTAACAGAATTAGAAATAGCGAAAGCAGGAATGGTTCCAATTAATAGAAGAACTGAAAACAGAATTCCGAAGAAAATTTTTTGACGCATTCAACATCACAAGAATATTGTGAACTTAGACATTGATGAACATAATAGTTAGAAAGCAAGATTCAATATATAGAGTATTATTTGAAACCTACTGTTACAGTAACATTAAGAATATCATTCTCACCTTTCTCTAAAGGATCAGATAAAACAATTTCGTTCCATTGAAGATTTTGAGGAGAACCCACTACCCCAAAATTTGGTTCAGAGTCAACTGGGAAATATAAACTGACTTTTTCTACAGTACCAATAAAATTACCTGCGCCAAATGTAGTTTTAAAATCAACCGTATCAGATGAAAGAGTAGCTTCAGTAGAAGCTAAATCAGAACGATTATTAAAAACACAAGTAGAACATTCTCCTTCTAATACCATGTTATCTATTGGTTTAGCATAAAGGCCAAGAATATTAGAGCCTGAAGTTCCAGTAAGGCTAACAGTTTGACCAGATATCAAAGCTAGAATTTGATGTTTTCCAGAAACAGTTAATGAGTTATGCGTTTCAATTTTATTTTTCAGATTGCCATTAGAATCATATAATTCAAGAACAACTACGTTATTCATTAATAATGGCTCATCAGAATTATTGTTGGTTAAAGAAGAAAGATTAGAAGAAAAGAAAAAAGCTAATAATAAAAATGATAAGAGAATAATAGATAGAGATTTAACTAGAGTCTTATTCACAGAGTGATATTGGTAAAAGACATTATTATAGATATCTCAAATATTAAAAAGGAATTTAACACAATATAGAAGTGAAAGGAAAATTAAATAAATTAATGATAGGCAATGAGTAGAACAATTTAATGGAAAACATATTTTATAACTTAATCATAATAACACTAATTTTGCTATTAATAGGAATCATTATAAGGTCAATTGAATTAAAAATAAAAAACAAATAATTAACAGAAATCAGAAAAGTTTTTTTGACTAGAAATTAATTTTAATGTGAATTGCAAGAAATTAATTGTATCAAATGTAATAAAATAGTCGGGTATAAACCACTAAGCCAAATTGACGATGAATCAAAAATAGACGTCATATGCCAAGAATGTTTAAAATAAGAATAATAATACGGTTATTTACGGCCCATTGCCATAGAACTTGATTCAGGTAATTTTCTTAGAGTTATCATAGAGATAATTCCTAAGAATGGACCAATCGATAAGAAAGCAAATGCATAGCCCCATCCTAAAGAATTAGATATTATAGGTAGAATCTTAATTGGAAGAATAGTTATTAAGAAACCAATTCCCATTTGAAATGCTAATGCAGTTCCACGATAAGAATCTTCAACTAATTCAGTAAGTCCA
>CAYNCC010000126.1:0-2634 GCA_964396035.1 uncultured Alphaproteobacteria bacterium | reverse complement strand
AGCATCAACCAATTCTTTTTAAGCTTTGCTAGACTCTCTTTATCTTTTCTGAATCCTGCTTACTAGTCTTTTAAATTCTCCTACGGACAATCCTATTTTTTTGCTAAATTCAACTAATCTTTCTCTAATTTCTGAAAAATCTTTTTTAAATTTTTTGAAAAAAGATTTCCAAACAGTATTCTCTTTTAAGAATGACTCAAATTTAGGATTTATCTCATTATCTATGTAATATTTTAAAAATTCTTCTCTAGAAATTTTATTATCCATCGCTAATCTTAATAATACGCCTTCCAAAGAAACTATCTTTTTATTTTCTTTATAGTGAGATTGAACCAGCTCCTCTACTATATGTGGGGCTAGTTGCAGATTTTTAAAATTATCAACTAAAATTGCTTGAATTTTTTTGAAGTTTTTATTTTTTGATACAGATAATTCTTTTGAATTTAGCAAACAATTTAATTTCTCTTTTTGATATTTTTGAAGTTTTGAGTAATTTTTATTTAAAGACTCAAGAATATTTATAATCTTTGGTTTGATTTCTTCTTCCATTTTTGCCAGAGAAACATTGAACTCATCATCATCAGATGGGTTTTCTTCATCTTTTTTTTCATCTTTTTTTTCATCTTTTTTTTCATCTTCACCCTCATCTTTATCTTTAGATTTTTTATTTATTTTTAATTCATCATCATCTTCTAAAGCTTCAAAGTCTTCATAAGTTGAATCTATGTCGATTATATCTCTAACTAGAAGTTGTTGATTTTCAATTTGTTCTTTCCATTCAAATATTTTTTTTCCTACTATTGGACTTTGCGTTAAAGCATTAATCATTACATCTTTTCCTGCTTCAATTCTTTTTGCTATCGCGATTTCTCCCTCTCTGGATAAAAGCTCTACCCCTCCCATTTCTCTAAGATACATTCGAATTGGATCATCACTTTTATCTGAAGATTTTTCTTCAGCAGTATTAGTTGACTCCTTTTTTTTGTTAGACTGATATTGGGATTTCTTTTCAACTAGCGTGATCTTTTCATCAACTAAAACTAAAAGAGCTTTTTCAATATTTTCTGGAGTTCCATTTCTCTTGCCTAAAGATTTTCCTAATTCCTCATAGGTAATAAATCCCCTATGCTTTCCTTTATCTAATAGTCTTTCAAAGGATTTTGTAATTAGTTTTTCGGTCATCAAATTATACGGTTAGATAGTGGGATATATATAATAGTTAGTTTGAAAAAATCTATCTTTTTTTATTCCCTGTTTACCTGACTTTTAAGCTTAATAAGTTCAGAGTAAGAGTTTTCATCAAGGTTATTTATTAATTCCTTTTCAAGAGATTCTATTTTTTTAAGATTATTTAACTCTTCCAAATCAATTAGCAGTTCGCTCAACAGTTCCAATATTGCTTCATCATTTTTTACTTTCACAATTATTTGAATGCTTGAGTTTTCTTGTATTTCTTCAATTAATTTTTTGTAATCAGAGCTAATTTTTGATTGTATCTTTTCTCCATTATCTCCCTCTAGCAAAGAACTGATAATTATTTTTTTTAAACTCTCATTTTTTTCAGATAAAAAAATTATTTTTGATATGTCTTCGATTTTTTTGAGCACTATTTTTGGGAAATTTAACATTATGAATAAAATAGAAAATTCTTTAATTTGAACTTTTGAAAAATGACTATTTTTTTGATGTAAGGTTTTAGTTTCATTTAATATTTGATAATTTTGCTTATTTTTATGTTTCTGAAAACTTTGATAGCTTCTTTTTGTATTTTGTATCGGAGTTAATTTTTTAATTTTTTCCAAAAACTCTTCAAGAACATATTTTTTCAATGTTTCGTCTTTAATTAAGTAACACATTTTTTTTATCTCTTTTTCAAACTTAGACACTTCAAAGGGATTATTTCGGTCAATTTTTTTTAAATGATAGTCCCAAATATAATTTTGGATTATTTTTTTTTCTTTTAAAATAAATAAAAATTTTTCTCTACCATTCTGTCTTATATAGTCATCTGGATCATTTCCTTCTGGCATAATAGAAAAGTAGATTTTATTTTCGTCATTAATTATTGGAAAAAGTTTTTCGGCAATTCTTAATGCAGCATCTTGTCCGCTCTTATCGCCATCCAAACATATAATAGGATTCGAAAAAAATTTCCAAATTATATTTATTTGGCGATCAGTTAATGCAGTTCCTGAATTAGCAATTACGTTTTTAATTCCGCTTGAATAAACACTAACTACATCTATATAACCTTCTACTATAATCACTTCATTGGTTTCTGAACGACAAGCTTTAGCTTTATCTAAATTAAAAATCATAGTTCCTGTTTTATAAAATTCAGTCTCAGGTAAGTTAATATAATTTGCCAACTTCCCTTCCTTTATTATTCTTCCACCAAAAGCAATCGGATCTCCAGAAATATTATTTACTGGAAAAATTATTCTTGAATTAAATCTGTCAATGTATTTTCCGCTCTTATCATGCTTATAATATAAACCTGTTAAATTTATATCTTCTTCAGAATATTTTTGTAGTAAATCTTGATAAAAATTATTTTTCCATGGGACATAACCTAATTTAAATTCTTCAATTATATTTTTATCTAAACCTCTTTTCTTCAAATAGTCTAACGCC
>CAYNCC010000125.1:0-2657 GCA_964396035.1 uncultured Alphaproteobacteria bacterium | reverse complement strand
ACAGGGCATCAAAGAGTTGGTTAAGGGGTTCCAGATTGTGCAAAGGAACCAATATGCGAATGTGTAAATAGGTTTTTGCCTCCTATTTCAATATGTTTTTAGTTCATCTGATATAAAACAAACAGTTGTTTAACGTAAATGTTGTCCATGAGTGAAGTGTTCTTGAATTTGCGTTGTGTTTTTTTAACTCTTTGGTTACTATTTTGAATAGTAAAAATGAATCAACACCGTTTAAAACACGTTCATCTGGAACATTATTGGATTATACCAATATGTTACAGTATTCAATGGTTGTATCAATTAACCTTGATATGTGAATGATTAGCTAATCTGGAACGAATTTTAATGAAATCTCATTGTCAGGCAAACTACTGATAACATTCAACGCAGGATTATTTGTAGTCGTCAGATCAAAAGTTAAGAATAATATTATGCACCTGAAAATGCTTTCTGAAGTTCGAAATAGCTTGCATTATTTGTTTATTTTTGTCATCTTCGTATCTCCATCATTATTTTTGGAAATTATAGAAAAGTAGTAATGAAATTTTTTATCTAGAAATGTTAAATGAAAATTCTATTTGTTTATCCAAGCTGGACAGGTGATTACGGGATAATTGCACATTTTGCTAGAAGAGCAGGTATTTACCCTCCTTTAAATTTAGCACTATTAGCAGCTATCTGTGAAAAAGATGGGCATGAATGTCAAATAATTGATGGTGAAGCCTTAGCATTATCAATGGATAAATTAGTAAAAAGAAGCATAGAGGCTAATCCAGATATGATTGCAGTAACTGGCATGAGTCCTTTCTTTCATAAAACAGTTGAATTTACTGAAAAAGTTAAAAGAATCAAAAATATTAAAACAATTGCGGGAGGACAACATTTAACTATTGTCAAAAGTGAAGGATTTCATAAATCTTTCGATTTTGGAATAGTTGGAGAAGCAGAACAAACTTTACCTGCTTTTTTGAATCTTTATGAAAATGGAAAGGACTACAGTAAATTACAAGGGCTTTTATATAGGGACAAAAATGATGAAATTCATGAAAATGGTACGTCTGAACCATTTAATGATACTCTTGATAATTTGCCGTTGCCATCAAGGCACTTGTTACCTATGAACAAATATAGAATGGGAACTCTTCATGGAAGATTACCATTTAGCTCTATACAGACTATCAGAGGTTGTCCATGGAAATGTATATTTTGTGCTTCAGATCAATTGAACACAACTAAGATAAGAATGAGATCTCCTAAATCTACTGCGGATGAAATAGAACATGTAGTAAACACCTATAATATTAAACACTTCATGTTTGTTGACGATGTCTTAACTCTGTATAAAGACCACATATTAGGTATTTGTGATGAGATCATTAACAGGAATCTTAAAATTACATTTGAGGGTAGTACTAGAGCTAATTTAATAAATGAAGAAATTGCTGAAAAGTTAAAAAATGCAGGACTCATCCGATTATCATTTGGTTTAGAATCTGCAGATGAAGCTATCAGGAAAACAATGAATAAAAAAGTTCCGCTTAAGTACTACACACGTGCTAATAAAATTTTAGATGAAAACGGAATTGAATGTTTAAATTCTGTAATGCTTGGGTTGCCTGGTGAAACCAGAAAAACAATTTATTCAACCTTAGATTTCTTACAGAATGACAAGCATATTAAGCAAGCTAATTTTGCAATAGCAGTACCATATCCTGGGACAAAATTCCATGATTTTGCAATTAATGAAGAGCATGGAATGAAAATAATAGATAAAGATTTTTCAAAATACCGCAGATATGGTAATGCTGTGACAAATGTCGGTGATTTAAGTGCCCAAGATTTAATTGATCTCCAAAATGAGGGCTTCGTGAGAATCTATTCGGCACCATGGCGCTGGAAACCAATGTTTGCGAAGCATGGTATCATAGGAGGACTTCTAACGTTAATGAGAGTTTTTAAATTAATAATAAAGAAGCATATTCTAACACAAACACCTTTTAGAATTCATCCTGGAGTTCCATAGGCAAAATTTTGAAAAAGAGGCCAGTCTTACTGGACCATAAATATGATAGGGAACCGGTAGGTGCACAGCAGTTCAACCATGATGCAATGCGCTTTTTATGCTAAGCATAAATCGATTGAGTAGTGGGTGATCTTCACCTACTTGAGTTCGTTATATGGTGTGGGTCAGGATTGGGGATGCTTTGATGAAACAACACTAATGAGATCAATCTCTCTATATGGGAAGCTCAAGGTCTAGTTGGGTACTTACCTGTTGGATCGATGGGGTTGAATTACCTTTCTTTTTGCCGCAATATTTAAGTCGATTTAAGAATACGTCTCGATCTGTTAATCAACTATTAAACCTATCGCAGGGGGTTGACAACACATTTGTGCTGTTTTAGGCGCACTTCAAGCTCAAATACCTTAATGTCCATGATGCCACCCAGGTCTTTCTGTATGCCCTTGAGTAATACCAAACGATGGTTGGAGATCCTTGCAACGCCAGTCTACCCTAGGCAAACTTGAGCCAACAGTATCTCTGCAAAGCAATTCAAAGGCAGGTTCCCGAATCTTGCTAATTGATCTCTCAGATAGGTAAAGTCACAGGTCAATGTGACTGCATTGTAAGCAACGTCACAATTGAATCCACCGGT
>CAYNCC010000124.1:0-2673 GCA_964396035.1 uncultured Alphaproteobacteria bacterium | reverse complement strand
AATATAAAATTCTTTTTCAATATTTGATCCTTCCTCAACGTAAAGTTTTTTTACAACTTTTCCTTGCGCACCAGTTTGAGGAGTAACAAGGGTTTTACCCATTATTTCTTTTGATGCAGATTCAACCTCTTCTAGAGATTTTACAACTTTTACCCCGCCTGCCTTTCCTCTACCTCCAGCATGTATTTGGGCTTTTACAACCCAAACACCAGAATCTAATTCTTTTGCTACTTGCAATGCTTCTTCAACAGTAAAAGCTACTTTGCCATTAGGAACATTAACGCCATTCTTTTTTAACAGCTCTTTTGCTTGATATTCGTGAATATTCAATTTTTTATCTATTTAAAATTAAAAAAGTAACTATAAAAAAAAATAGAGAAAATTCAAGTTATTACTTTGTTACTTTATCTACCTTTGTATGGCTTAATACCAGTATCAGGTAAATATATATTTTTAGGAGGCTTTTTATTTTCATAAAAAACATCTATAGGAATGCCTCCTCTAGGAAACCAATGCCCCGATATCCTCAACCATTTTGGTTTTATAGATTTAATTAATTTTTCACCAATATAAATAGTACAATCTTCATGAAAGCACTGGTAATTCCTAAATGAGTGCATAAAAAATTTGAAAGATTTACTCTCTATAAGAAATCTGTTTGGAATATAATCCAAAACAAACTTTGCAAAATCTGGTTGGCCTGTTATTGGGCATAAAGATGTAAACTCATTAACAGTTAATCTAACAACATAATTTTTGTTATAATTCTTGTTTGGGATGGGATCTAAAACACATTTATCAGGATTATTTAATAAATTTTTATTTTTACCTAAGTAATTTAATTTAATTTTTTTCATATTCTTTTTGACTCATATTTAAAGTAATTTTTATAAAATTTGTCAAACTTATTATTTCTAATTGAATCTCTAATTCTTGACATAAAATTTTGATAATAAAAAACATTATTCCAACTTAAAATCATCAAACCTAATATCTCATTAGATTTAAATAAATGATGAACATAAGCTTTTGAATAATTATTACTTGCAGGACAATCCAAGTTTTTATCTAGCATAGTTTCGTCTTTTTTAAATTTTGCATTTTTAATATTAATAATTCCCGAAGTTGTAAAAGCCAATCCATTTCTTCCCAATCGTGTAGGCAAAACACAATCAAACATATCTATTCCATGTGCTACTGATTTTATTATATCGCTAGGCATGCCTACGCCCATTAAATATTTTGGCTTATCATCTGGCAGGAAAGGAACTGTTTTATTTAGAATTCTAAGCATTTCATTTTGATCTTCACCCACTGAAAGCCCTCCTACTGCATATCCATCAAAACCGATTTGTTGTAAACTTTCAGCGCATTTTATCCTTAAATCTTCATATTTAGCACCTTGAACAATACCAAATAAAGCAGAATCTTTTTTATTGAATGCCTTTTTACAGCGTTTAGCCCATCTTAAAGTTAGATTTAAAGATATTTCCGCTTTTTTTTTGGGTATGTTGTAATCTGTACATTCATCTAAAACCATAATAATATCACTACCTATATTTTGTTGAAATTTAATACATTTTTCCGGAGTTAAATAAAGTAATTCTCCATCTATATGTGATCTAAATTTTATACCTTTTTCTTTCACTTTTTTTAGTTTTGCTAGTGACCAAATTTGATATCCTCCTGAGTCAGTTAAAATCGGTAATTTACAATTCATAAATTTGTGTATTCCTTTAAATTTTTTTATAATTTTTTCTCCAGGCCTAAGCATTAAATGATATGTATTGCATAAAATTACTTGCGAATTAGTTTGAATTACATTTTCAGGGAACATAGCCTTTACATTGGCAATTGTTCCTACAGGCATAAACGCCGGTGTATTTATAATTCCTTTAGAAGTGGTAATTCGCCCAAGTCTTGCACTTTCAAAATTTTTTATTTTTTTAAAAGCAAATTTTTTTTTCATTAGTTATTAATTTTTGAAACAAGTAAATCAACAGGTAAGTGAACTTTATCTAGTTTCCATTTAAAAGAGTTAAATTTAAAATCAATAATTATTGGGTAATCATCTTTAATAAAAGAAAGCCTAAATTTATTTATATTAGTAAAAAAAATATAATTAATTTTTAAATCGTTCTTCTGGTATTCAATTTTTTTAATATAATTTATATTTTTTATTTTATTTTCTATTTTATCTTCAATTAAGTTTTTATACTTATTTGGATCATTTACTAACAAAATTAAATTTTCTGGTGTAACAAGGTTATCTATAAGTGCTTCAATAATTAATTGAATAAATAAATTGCCTAATATTTTTTCTTCTTTACTTTTTTTTTCAAAAAAAGATTTGTTTAAAATTACTTTAAAATCTTTTTTGAAATTATTTTTTAAAGAACCCCAATTAACATTTTTTGAAACAAATTCTGTATCAGAATTTTTTACAGATTTATAAAATTTGTAAATACTATAGTAGGGAGACAATAAATATATAAAAAAAAATAAAAAAAAAAATAATAATAATTTTTTCATAAAATTTTACTTAAAAACTAAACTGTTCTTTTAATACTTTCTTATCAAAATGATGATCCGGATCGAACAATAAAGATAACTTTAAAGTCCTATCTTCTATAATTTCAACTTTTTTAATATCTTTAATTTCTCTAAAATCGG
>CAYNCC010000123.1:0-2673 GCA_964396035.1 uncultured Alphaproteobacteria bacterium | reverse complement strand
GAATATCATATTCAAAATTTAATATTAAAAATAATAATTTATTTTTTAATATTAAAGATGAAAATAAAAAGGAAGAATTATCAAAAATTTTATCCAAGTATTCACAAGATATTTCTTTTGAATATATTGACGATAAATTAATAAAGATTTTTTTTAATAATACAAAAATTAAAAATATTCAAGATACATCAGTATCTCAATCTATAGAAGTTGTAAGAAGAAGGGTAGATGAATTTGGTACAAAAGAACCCACTATACTAAGACAAGGATTAGACAGAATATTATTAGAACTTCCAGGAATTAGTGATCCTGAAAGATTGAAAAAATTATTAGGAAAAACTGCAAAATTAACATTACAAATTATAGATGAAGATTTATCATTGAATGATCTAAAGTCTGGCAAGGTTAAACCTGGTACAATTATATATGAATCAGATAACGAATTTGATTCTGCAGGTAGTCCTATACTATATGCTGTAAAAAAAAGAAATACTATATCAGGAGATTTGTTGTTAAATGCTCACCCTACATTAGATAGAGGTTCACCCGTTGTATCTTTTGAATTTAATAATAAAGGAGGGAGAAAATTTGGAAAAATAACAACAGAAAATATTGGAAAAAGATTAGCTATTGTTTTAGATAAAAAAATTATAAGTTCACCTAATATAAGAGAGCCAATTACTGGTGGTAAAGGAATTATAACAGGGCAATTTACTTTTCAGGAAGTAACAGATTTAGCTATGCTCTTAAGAGCTGGCGCTTTACCTGCACCTTTAAATATCATTGAAGAAAGAACAGTGGGCCCAAGTTTGGGAGCAGACTCAATTAAATCTGGAAAGTTTGCATCTATTTTAGGTTTTGTTTTAATTATTATTTTTATGTTTCTAGTTTACGGGGTTTTTGGAATTTTTGCTAACATCGCATTATTTTTTAATTTATTAATTTTATTAGCAATATTAACTTCGATTAACGCAACTCTAACACTTCCAGGAATAGCAGGCATTGTTTTAACTATTGGAATGGCTGTTGATGCAAATGTATTGATATTTGAAAGAATAAAAGAAGAAATTAAACATAATCTTTCACCGATTGCAACAATTGATACTGGATACAAAGAAGCTTTTAAAACTATTGTTGACGCAAATATCACTACACTTATTGCTGCTATAATGTTGTTTGGATTGGGATCTGGACCTGTTAAAGGTTTTGCAGTAACACTTTCAATTGGTATTTTGACTTCTATGTTTACAGCAATAATGTTTACAAGAATTTTAATACTTATTTGGTTACGAAGAAAATCGCCAGAAAGGATTAATTTATAAAATGCCAATTTTAAAAATTATTAAGAGCGGAACCAATATTAAGTTTATGAAAATAAAAAAATTAACTTTATTTATTTCATCTATTTTATTTCTTTTATCTTTAGGCTTAGTTTTTTTTAAAGGTTTGAATTTAGGAATTGATTTTACAGGAGGAAGCTTGATTGAAGTTAGATTTAAACAAGATATTAATTTGAACAATATAAGAGTTGAGATGAATAAATTAGATTTAGGTGAAATTCAATTACAAACTATAGGCAATGAGAATGATATTGTCATTAGAGTTCAAGAAAAAAAGAATAGTGATAATAAACAAATTAAAGCAATACAAGTTATAAAAAATAGTTTAAGTGACAAATCTGTAGAATATAGAAGAACTGAATTTGTGGGACCAAAAGTTGGTGAAGAATTAATAAACGCAGGAATAATAGCTGTTATTTTTTCATTAATTGGAATACTTATATATATATGGTTAAGATTTCAGTGGAACTTTGCACTTGGTGCAATCATAGCATTGATACATGATATTGTTTTAACTTTAGGGTTTTTTTCATTTTTACAACTTGAGTTTAATCTCGCAACTGTCGCAGCTGTTCTGACAATTGCAGGTTACTCAATTAATGACACAGTTGTTATATATGATCGTATAAGAGAGACAATGAGAAAATACAAACAAGTTACATTTGATGAACTCATTAATATATCTTTAAATGGAACTCTTTCTAGAACATTAATGACAAGTTTAACAACTCTACTTGCATTAATGGCACTATTTGTTTTTGGTGGTATTGTTATTTCTAGTTTTATTATCGCTCTTATTTGGGGTGTTTTCATTGGAACATATTCTTCATTATATGTTGCATCCCCAGTATTGACTTACCTTAAGTCAGACAATAGAGAAGTAGGTAAAAAGAAAGAAATTAATTAATAAAGATTTTGAGCTGATACCATTGCATATAGCATAGGTATAGATAAAGCAGTATTCGTCCTAGAAAATAGCATAGCTTTTCTTCCTGCTAAAGGTTTTTCATCATTATTTGCCGATACAATTCCAAGTGCAATTTTTTGGTTGGGCCATATAATCATCCATACATTATATGCCATTATTATTCCCAACCACATCCCGATACCTATTGCTGTGTTTTTCTGTGAACCATCAATTATCCCTAGAGATAAAGCACTAACTAGATAACCATTTAAATAGGCAGTTGAAAGCCCAGTTATTATTGTTGCTAAAGCTGCCCACCTAAACCAAAACAATGCTTTTGGAGCAATAACTTTGCTAATAGCTGGTTTTTCATTATCTGGTATATCCGGCATTGATGGTATTTGGACAAAATTAAAGTACCAAAGT
>CAYNCC010000122.1:928-2756 GCA_964396035.1 uncultured Alphaproteobacteria bacterium | reverse complement strand
CACATGAATGGGATTATAGGAAATATCGGTGGTTTAAGAAATGGTATAACTATAGCATCAATTGAAAGTTTGCTCGAAAAAGCTTTTAAAATAAAAAATTCTTCCGCTGTAGCTATAGTTATAAATTCACCTGGCGGCTCGCCTGCACAATCTTCTTTGATTTATAAACGAATTAAGAAACTTGCAAAAAAGAATAAAACTAAGGTTATTTTTTTTGTCGAAGATGTTGCGGCATCAGGAGGTTATTATATTGCATGCGCAGGAGATGAAATATATGTTGATGAAAATTCAATAGTTGGTTCTATAGGTGTTATACATGCAAGTTTTGGATTCGATAAATTAATAAAAAAATATGGAATTGAAAGAAGAATATTTACTACTGGTAAATATAAATCAATTTTAGATTCTTTTCAGAAACAAAAGTTGTCAGATGTAAAAAAATTAAAAAGTATTCAAAAAGAAATTTTTGAGAATTTTAAAAATATAGTTCTAAAAAGTAGAATTAAAAAGATTAATAAAAAAAATAAAGATATATTTTCAGGAAGTTTTTGGACTGGAAAAGAGGCTGTTAAGCTAGGTTTGATAGATGGCATTGGTGATTTAAAAACTATAATGGAGAAAAAATTTGGAGAAAAAATAAAATATATACCAATTAAACCTAAAAAATCTTTTCTTAAAGGGATTTTGTCAAAATCTTTTTATGCAAAAGACTTAGTAGATACAAAAAAGATAATTAATGATATGATGTCACATATGGAGAGCAGAAACATTTGGAGCAGATATGGCTTCTAAACAAAATGTTTTATCATTCCAAGATATAATATTTAACCTTCAAAATTTTTGGAGTAACAATAACTGTACTATAATTCAACCAATAGATTTGCAAGTTGGAGCAGGTACATTTCATCCTGCAACTGTTTTAGGCGCACTAGGAAAAGAATCTAGAAACATTGCCTATGTTCAACCTACAAGAAGACCTACTGATGGAAGGTATGGAAAAAATCCTAACAGGCTTCAGCATTATTATCAATTTCAAGTTTTATTAAAACCTTCACCAAAAAATATACAAAGTGTTTTTCTTAGAAGTTTAAAATCTATTGGAATAGACTCAAAAAAAAATAATATACAATTTAAAGAAGATGACTGGGAAAGCCCAACGCTCGGTGCATCTGGATTAGGTTGGGAAATTAGATGCAACGGCATGGAGATTTGCCAGTATACCTATTTTCAACAAATAGGAGGCATTGAATGTAATCCGGTTTCAGTGGAAATAACATATGGTTTAGAGCGTCTAGCTATGTTTATTCAAAAAGTTAATAATGTATTTGATATTGTTTGGAATGAGAATAAAAAAGAAAAAAGACTAATTAAGTATAAAGATATTTATCTTGAGTCTGAAAAACAATTTTCTAAATATAATTTTGAATTAGCAAATACTGAGTATTTATTTAAATGTTTTGAATATGTAGAAAATGAATGTAAGGAATTATTAAGCAATGATTTACCACTACCTGCTTATGAAAATTGTATTAAGGCTAGTCATTATTTTAATATATTAGATGCAAGGGGCGTTATAGGAGTTGCACAAAGGCAATCATATATTTTAAAAATAAGATCTTTGGTTAAAAATTGCTGTGAGTTATATATAAAACAATAATCATAAGTTAATATGTCAGAATTATTCATTGAATTATTATCTGAAGAAATTCCTTATTGGTTGCAAAAAAATATTGTGGAACAATTTCAGAACAAGATGTCTGATGTAATTATTGAAAATAACTTATCATCATTACAAAAAATTAACATAAATTATAATTTTAGTCCATTA
>CAYNCC010000122.1:0-918 GCA_964396035.1 uncultured Alphaproteobacteria bacterium | reverse complement strand
AATAACAAAAAAACTCTATTAAAGAAATAAAAGGGCCACATGTTAATGCCCCAGAGAGTGCAATTATAGGGTTTACAAAAAAAATTGGAATTTCCAAAGAAAAACTAGAGAAAAGAAAAATAAATAACCAAGATTATTACTTTGCAAAATATGAAATAATTGGAAAAAAAACAGAGGAGGTAATTAAAAATAATTTAGAAAAGATCATTACAACTATTAATTGGCAAAAATCAATGAGATGGATACATGATAGCTTTAAATGGGGTAGACCAATAAATAATATTTTCTTTTATTTTGATAACAAATTTATTCCCTTAGATTTTTTAGAAACCTATTCAATAGACAATAATCCTTTTACTATTTCTCATAAAAAAATTGAAAAAGAAATTAAATTTAAAAATTTTGATGAATATAAAAAAAAATTAATTAATTCCAAAGTTATTATTGAGCAAAATGAAAGAGAAAGAAAAATTAAAAAAGAAATCGATAATTTCTGTAAAGAAAAAAAAATTATTTTAAAAAAAGAATATAACCCACTAGTTTCTCTAAATGCAGGTTTAACTGAGTATCCAGATGTTTTGTTTGGAAGAATTCATAAAGATTATATGTCATTACCTCAAGAAATTTTAGAAGTAGTTATGATTAATGATCAGAATTTTATTCCTTTATATGAAACAAATACCAACTTAAGTCCTTATTTTGTAATTGTTGGAGATTTTATCGAAAAAAAATTTAAAAAAGATATTGTTAAAGATAATGAAAAAGTTTTAGAAGCAAGATTTGCTGATGCATCATTTTATTGGGAGAATGATTTAAAAATTAAATTGGAATCAAGAAAACAAATGCTCTTAGATATTCAATTCCATCAAAAATTAGGCACTTTTGATGATAAAACTAAAAGAATGGAATTTTTTGCTA
>CAYNCC010000121.1:0-2758 GCA_964396035.1 uncultured Alphaproteobacteria bacterium | reverse complement strand
TAAATTTAACTCTATATTAGAAAAGCAAAAAAAGATTTATATAGATATAAATCAAAAAAATTTAATTAAAATTGAAAACAATAGAAAAGAAGTAATAAAACTTTCCAAACAAATTATACCCTTCGAAAAAGCCACCGCCTTTGTTCAGAGCAACAATAAAAGATTAAAATCAGAAATAAGATTAAAAGGAGATAGAAAAATTCATTTCGAAGATAGAAAAAATTCATCATATAGAATTGATATTAAAAGAGGCGAAGTTTTTGATGAAATGAAAAAATTTTCTATACAAAAACCAAGGATTAGAAATTACTTACATGAGTGGGTTTTTCATGAATTACTTGGCGAAGGCGGCTTGGTAAAAGTAAAATATGATTTTTATGATTTTTATCTAAATGGAAAATATCTTGGATACTATTCTTTAGAAGAAAGTTTTGGAAAAGTTATGTTGGAGCGTAACAAAAGGAGAAATGGTCCAATATTTTCAACATTTGAATATGTAAATGACTTTTCTGATAAAAATAAATATGAAGTGTACAATAAGAAATATTGGGAAAAACCTGATAATATTCCTATCGCAAAATCTGCCATAGAAAAAATAAATAATTTTTTAGCTGGTAAAGAAACTTTAGAAAATGTCTTTGATGTAGAAAAATGGGCGTGGTTTTTTGCAGTTACCGATTTAACTTATACGTATCATGGAACATCCATTAATAATGTAAAACTTTATTACAATCCTGTTAGTGGTAAATTTGAACCTATAGGCTTTGATGGACATAGACAAGTACCTAATTATAGTGAGTATATAGCTAGAGAATTACCAATTCTTAATGATACAAACTTCTTTATAGCAAGAAA
Source organism: uncultured Alphaproteobacteria bacterium (assembly GCA_964396035.1). Classification (GTDB taxonomy): domain Bacteria; phylum Pseudomonadota; class Alphaproteobacteria; genus CAYNCC01. Next base: position 1,903 of record CAYNCC010000121.1, on the reverse strand, counting down.
AAAAAATTCTGAAAAAGACAAATTTTCTAGAGGTTTTTGGGATACAATTGAAAAAGATTTTTTTTTTCAAAATAATAAATTGAATAATAATTTTTATATATCCTATGTTGAAGCAATAAAAAAAATTAGTGAAAAAAAATTTTTAGATAATTTTTTTGAAACTAGAAAGAAAAAAATTAAGAAAATTAATTCTGGGATTTATAGTGATTCTTATATTTTCGATTATAATTCAGCTAGAAAATCAGGAATTGGTATTTATTACTTTAAAAAAAAAGAAATTTACAGAAGGGCAGAATTTTTATTAAAAGAATTTTCTATAAATAATGCCGCCTTGTATATAGAAGAAGGACAAAATGAATTAATTTTTAATAGTTATAATAATAATAATATTTTTTTATCAGATGGAAAAATTTTATGTAAAAATTATGAAATTAATTTAACTGAATTTAAAATAAATAATAAAACTTTATATTTAAATAAAAATGATAAATTTAATAACACATGTAATAAAGTTTCATTTATAGATAATATTTCTGGAAATTATTTTGAGTATAAAATTAATAAATACAATACATTTAAAAATAAAGTTAAGCCTTCTCAATATAATTTTTCAGAATTTTTTGAAAAAAAAAACAACAAACTTTTTCTAAAGAATAGATCTACAAAAATTAATCAAAATTTATTCATACCAGATGGTTATGAAGTTGTTATTAAGGGAGGGGAGGAAATAATACTTGAAAATAATTCATTTATTTTTTCCAATTCAAATTGGATAATTGGAGATCTAAATCAAAAAACATTTATTAAAGGAAACAAAGAAAATCCTGGCGGTGGAATTATAATTTATGACACTAAAGAAAATACTTATATAGTAAATTGTGAATTTAAGTATCTAGCTGGCTTAAAAGAAAACAATACATCTAAAGATAATAATTTTTATAGAGAGCGCATAATTATGGGTGCACTTAATTTTTTTCAAACCAATGTTACTATCGAAAACTCAACATTTAACAATATATACTCTGAGGATGCGGTTAATGTAATTTCATCAAATTATTTAATCAAAAACACTTATTTTGAAAACATAAAAAATGATGCAATTGATATTGATTTTAGTGATGGTCAAATAACTGATAGTGATTTTGTTAATATTGGCAATGATGCAATTGATTTTTCAGGTTCAAATTCAGAAGTATCTTTTATAGATTTTAAAAAAGTTGAAGATAAAGGAATTAGCATAGGTGAAAATTCTTTTGTTAAAATAAATAATATTAAAGGAAGTAGTTCACTAGTTGGAATTGCCAGTAAAGATGGATCTAAAACATACGCAAATAATATAATTTTTTTAGATATTGATTATCCATTTACAGCATATCAGAAAAAGAAAGCTTACAGTTATGGACAGCTATATCTTGATAATTACTCAATAAATAATTATAAAAAAGAATTTGTAAGCGACTCCAAGTCAATTATATTTGATAATAAATCCAAAAAAAAACTAGGTAAAAATAATCAAAATATAGATAAAATTATTAAAAATATCATCTAGCTATATGAAAAATATATTTCGATATGAAAGAAAATTTATAATAAACAACCTGACAATTCCAGAGTTAGAAAATCTGCTACGAAATTCATCTTTTAAATTCAAAAAAAATTTTTCAGAAAGAATAGTTAATTCAATTTATTTTGATAATCATAATAAAAATTCTATTTTAGAAAAAAAAAAGAGTCTTATATTAATTATAAAAAGTTATTTCAAATTGAAAATTTTAAAAAAATGAAATTCTCAAAAAAAAATATTGAATTTACTTTAAAAAAATTAAAAAAAAAGTACGACTTTTTATTAAATAAATCTGCTATTTCTTCAACTCATTATAATAGATTATATTTTGTTTCTTCA
>CAYNCC010000120.1:0-2777 GCA_964396035.1 uncultured Alphaproteobacteria bacterium | reverse complement strand
ATACGGAAGGAAGAGTAGAATAAATTGTATCAGCAAAAACTATACATGGTTTTTTGTAAATTGCTGCATCTAATCCAGTTGTTCCTGCAATTGTAACTACCAATGAACATTTTTCCAATAGATGTTTTGGATCTACTGAAGGATGAATTAATCTTACATTAGGTAATTCTATAATTTCTTTGTATTCAGAAATTTCCCTCCAATGACGTAAGTACATTTTTGGATGTTCTTTTACATATAGCTTATAATCTGCTGGAAGAGATTTGGCTGTATTTATAATAACTTCAATCTGATTTGCGTAAAATGGAGCATCAATATCCACATTACGCTCAGGTTGAACTTGTAGAGGGAAAAAAACAAATTTTTCATCAGAAATTATTTTGTAAAAAGAGTGTTTATCAATAAAAAATTTTCTCCGTTTGCCTTTAAGCATGACTGAAAAATATTCTTTGACTGCACTATAACGAGAAACTCCATAATGTACATAATCCTGTTTATATTCATCATCAAGGGTTTCTCGCATCCATCTTAATCCCTGACTGATTTTTTTTACAAATGGAACATTCAATCCTCCAGAATCAATTGCTTTAGCTTGCTGAAATTTACTATATTTTTTTAAGTACTCTTGCAAATGTTCAAACGAATCAAATTCAATTTTATTTTGAGATTTTTCATCTAACTCGTCATCAATCACATCAGATTGAGATGAAATTGCGGTTCTAAATCCCAAGCGACTTGTTGAAATCATTAAAATTTTGATACCAATGGATCTGCACATTTCTGCCAAAAGATGATTTCTATGTAGATCTGTAGTTTTGATTAAAAGGAAATCTGGTTTAACTTCATTAAGAACATTTTCAAAAAATTTACATTCCTGTTCAAAAATTGATAAAATTTCTTCTGCTTTGAATTTGTAAAATGGATTATCTTTAAAAAATACACGTTCGGTATAGGCAAGCTCCCATAAATTAATTTTAAATTTTTCTTCAAATTTTTTTAAATATTCTTTATCAATTTTTTTATTTATTCCAGAAATATTTTCCCAAAAATACCATTCCTTTTTAAAATTAACAAGTTTTTGTGTCTTAAATGATTTTGTTAAGTGGTTATTCAGATCATAAACTGCATAAAGTTCTGCATCTAATGATTGTTGTAGATTTTTTGCGACCCCAAAATGCATTAATGCTGCATCAATCCAAAATAATATCCTATCTTTCATGAGATTCAGTTTTTTACTAGATTTAAGAAACTTTCCTAAGAATCTTAGTAAATTTGAAAAAATCGTGTTTTATGGGTATTTCTTGATTAATATTCATTAATTCAGGCTCGTTTTTTAATATCTCAAGTATATCCTTCAAAAATATAGGTCTACTATCGATTTTTTTAACAAATTTTTTAATTATTAATAGATCTTTTTTTGTGTCTAGTGTCCATCGTAATTTAGACAGATTTGAATGAAATGTGACATTTGCTGTCTTAAATTTACTATTTTTTTTATAAAAATATGGAGTTACATGTTCACGCTCATATGGTGTTTTAGAATTCTTCCATGCCTTTTCTAATGCTTTAAATGAGAAAACTTCTACCTCTGTTCCATACGGGAATGTTCTTTTAATTGTGTTTGATACATAGTCATACTTGTTTGATAAAAATTTCTTAATGATTTTATCAACAATACTAGGATCTATTAATGGATCATCACATGTTATTCTAACTATTTTAGAGAATGAAAAAATTTTTGCACACTTATAGTATCTGTCTAAAACATCACTTGAACTACCCCTATAGACTTTGATTCCTTTCTGTGCTACATATTCTTCAATTATATCATCTTTTTTTAATCGTGTTGTTGCTACCACAATATCATCAAGATTTTTGCAGTGCCTAAGTTGTTCAAGTACATAATAAATTGCTGGATTTTTCCTATCAAGATTCATCATTACTTTTCCAGGTAATCTTGATGAACCCATTCGTGCCTGAATAATACAACCTATCATATCAAAACTAAAAATAAGTTAAATTTTAGGTTATTTAGTATTGTTAAAAATTATTAGTTGAAATTACAATACTCAATATACATACGTTAAAAGTTAATTTAAAAAAGTTTCTTAAAAATTTTTTAAATTCTTTAAATAATCTTTGTGGTAAATTACGTTGATTTGTCTGGAAATGAAATTAAATCATATAAACTTGAAAAACATGATACAAAAGATATTCATGACGAACACATTAATGGCTATTTAATTCCTATTTGGAGAGATTGGGATGAGAGTATTACTGTTGAACCAAAAATGGTTTACATGACAACAATTAATCCTGGTGAGGTAAAAGGACCACATCTTCATATAATTAGACATAGTTACTATGTCTGCATAAAAGGTAAAGTTGTTTTTATCATAAAAGAAGATTCGGGTAAATACCTGGAAATTGAGTCTAGTGAAGAAGAACCTGTACTGGTGGAAATCCCAAAAAATCGTTCATCAGCACACATTAACCTTTCAAGTGAACCAAGCATAATCCTTGCATTGGTAAACCCATCTTGGAAACCTAACAATCGGGATGAACATAATGTATCGTATGATGATTATGATTGGAAAAAATGGAATGTAATTAAAGAATAATTATGTCACAAAAAATTTTAGTTATTGGAGGTGCTAGTCTAGTAGGAAGTACTTTTATTGATTATGCATCAAAAGGTGCTGAGATATTTGTAACACTACATAATTCTTTTGACAACAAAACTCATAAAACATCTGAAAAAATAGATTTAATCAAGG
>CAYNCC010000119.1:0-2800 GCA_964396035.1 uncultured Alphaproteobacteria bacterium | reverse complement strand
GGCATAACCAATTGGTAGATTCCAATGAACGCTTGATTTCTTTTCATTATCAATTTTCACATATTCCTGTAGAACCTCTTTACAAAAAATACAATGGAGGTATTGAAAATTGAGTAATGTGATGCGATTTGATAATTTGCATACATTAGAAAACTTCTGTGATATTTACAATAACTCAGCAGAAATGGTTGTTACTGAAGCATTTGCAAATCCTCTAGACGAAGGTGCTTCTTTAATCGATGTTCAGCTTGGAATAACTACAACTGGTGAAAAAATAATTTCGTTTCAAGATAATGGACCAGGAATGAATTCTTCACAATTTGCTAATTATCATGTTGGCTCAAGATCTTCAAAATCTAAAGGAAGTGGAATTGGTTTTGCAGGAATTGGCGCAAAAGTTTACTTGGCCGCATTTCAAAAGACAAAAATTATTACAACAACATATGATGGAAATAATACACTTGCATCTGTAATGTATTTAGATGGAAGAACGATTATGTGGGAATATGTCAAACCAAAGATCATTACAAAGGGTACAATTTACAGTGTTCAGTTAAGTGATTATGATTATGATTATTTAGAAAAGAATCTTGAGGAAATAGTTACTGAATCTTTCAATAATGCATTACTAAATGGGTTAAAAGTTACAATTAATGGAAAAAAAATTAAACCATGGACTCCAAAAATTGTAAAACAAAAAACTGGTATTGTGAATTTTAATGGAAGAAAATTACCATACACATTCATTCTTGCTGAAGATGATATTCCTCATCAAAGAAGAAATATGGAATTTCATATAATAGGAAAGACCATTACTGTAAGAAAACCAAAATTTCAACTTGAAATGAAATCTCAATATCAAAATAAGATATATGTTATAATTAATTCCTTAGAAATGTCAGACCAACTAAAAACAGACAAAGTTTCCTTCAAGGGAGCATTTGCTGGTCAGATCTATAGAGAAATTGACAAAGAGATGTTAAAAATTGCCAAAAAATTAGGTTTGATGTCAAATTCAAAGCCAACTACGCACGAAACAAACGCCTTGACAAGAGCATTAGAAGAAATTTTCAAGAGGCCAGAATTCTCCTGGTTAAATCCTCAAGCAATGAGAACCATTACTTGTGGAGGTAGAAGTACTGGTTCTGGTGGAGGTTCTCATTCAGGCTCACGTCACCACTCTAGGACAAAACCAAGCACAACTCCAGGAACTAAGCGAAACAAAGGCAGTGGTTTGGAAATAATTTGGGTTTTTGATGAACAGGATGATAGAGATGGTTGGATTGATCTTGCGACAAATCAACCTGCTGTAAATCTACGTCACCCATTATTTCTTAAAGTTGAAAAAAGTATTTCAGCAAGAAATTACCATGTAGCAAGAGTCATAATTGCTGCATTAGTTAGATTTGGAGCACCTAAACAAAATCTTACCCTAGATCAAGCATTTGACCTACAATCTAAACTACTTACAGAAGAGAGGGATGCAGTTTGGCTCTAAAAACACCATCTCAAAAAATTCCAATTAGAATTAATTGGACAGAAGACGCAGCAGGAGTAGTCAAGACACAGATTGTTATGAACAGTAATGATTTTTTCGCATCATCTACAGAAATTAGTGCCAGCATTGAAGAATTTAAGAAACGATACTTTGATCTTGTAAAAAAAGCACGAAAAATTCTACCACAAAAGAAAGCAGTGTACAAAAATAAAAATAGCCAAAAACGTTCTAAAAAAAGAAGAAAAAACGAAAAAGCTTCTGTATATTGGAAAGTTGGAAATTTATTTAGAAAGTTTAATGAAAATATTGAACATGAATTTGAAATCACTAATTATAATGCTGCATTAGAACACGATTTTGGATTAAGTAACAGATACGTTCAGGAATTAATCATCTTTGCATCACTATTCAATGAAAAAGAGATTGATGATTCCATTTCTATCTCTGTTTATCGTGCATTAGTGTGGAAAAAGATTCAACTAGAAAAGATTGGCAAATTAGAAAAAGAAAAATCTAGACTATTACAAAGAATAAAAAATAAAGAGAACATTACAAGAGAAAGTTACAAAAAAGAATTACAACTTTTGGTGAATTCAGGCTAGGAGGCTAAAAAATAATGACAGAATCTGAGCACAAATACGAGTGTATGTTTGGACTCACGCTAATACATGATTCAAAGGCCAAAGGACCATATTGTTTTTGCTGTGGAGAAAGTGACATAAGATTTCATAACGTTGATCACAAGAAACGTAGAACGAAACAAGACGATCTTAGTGGTGAAAGACTATACAGATATGTAATTGAAAATGATTATCCACCTCATTTTCAGGTACTTTGCTTTAATTGTAATTATGGTAAGCGTCTATTTGGAAAATGTCCACACAAGTTGAGGGAGAATAATGGCCAGTAATTGGTATCTTTACATCGGCGTTTTTCTCATTTGTACAGGATTTGGAACTGTAGTAGGAATACTCTTGCTAGTTTTTTATTTCTGGGATGACCTTGGAAAGAAATTAAAAGTTTCACAATACAATGACAATACCTACAATATCAACAATCTAAATGTCAGTTCTGATTCTGGTGGAGGATCAAATGGCAATGATGACTTTGATACACCAATGGAGCACATGTCAAAAGAATCTAGGGAGGAGATGAGATGACCCGTTACGAACAAGATTTTTGCTCAAGATGTAATAAAAGCTCTAGTCCTAAGGAACTCGTTAGTTTAGTTACCGGTCGGGCGGCCTACCCTGGATCACCAAAATATACTACCATCTTATTGATTTGTGGAAATTGTACGGA
>CAYNCC010000118.1:0-2821 GCA_964396035.1 uncultured Alphaproteobacteria bacterium | reverse complement strand
TTTACTTTCATAGGTTCTTCTCCACAATTGATTTCTTTTGTAATTTTAATACTTTTTCTTTTTATTTCTTTCTTATTTATAAAGATTTCACTATCTATCAATTGAATTGTGTCACCAGGCAGCCCAATTAATCTCTTTATATAATCAGTCCTGTTATCAGCTGGAGTCTTAAATACAATTACATCACCTCTAATAGGTTTTTTGGCAATAAATCTTTTATCTGTGAATTTAGGACTAAAAGGAAATGAATGTCTACTATAACCATATTCATATTTTGCGACAAATAATCTGTCACCAATTAACAAATTAGGTTCCATTGATGATGAAGGAATATAAAAAGGTTGAAAGAAAAATGATCTAATAATTAATGCCAGAATTAATGCATATAATAAAGTTTTTATATTTTCTATTATTTTTTTTTTCATTAGTTATAAGATATTATTACAGTGGCTTGAGCCCATGGATCATCATCTGATAAGGAAATATGGATATTATATTTCTTTTTTTTTATTTTTCTTTTTAAAAAGTTATTTACTCGACCTTTCAATTTTATTTTAGGTTTTCCTAATGAATCATTAAATATTTCTATGTTCTTTAAATTTATGCCTTTATTGATACCCGTACCCAGAGCTTTAGTAAAAGCCTCTTTAGCCGCAAATCTTTTTGCGTAGTATGAACTAGAGTTCTTTTTATTATCACAATAATTAATTTCCTTATTTGAAAAAATTCTATTTTTAAAATTGTTATTTTTTTTCTTTAAAATTCTCTCTATTCTTTTTATGTTTACTATATCAGTTCCGATACCAAATATTTTCATTTTTTATTTATTTATAATTTTCCTAAATTGTTTTATTGAGTTACCTAAACCAACAAATAAAGATTCTGAAATAATAAAATGACCAATATTTAATTCAGAGATGTTTCTTATTCTTGATATTTTATAAGCAGATTTGTATGTAATTCCATGACCAGCATGTACTTCGAGACCTAATTTATGGGCATATGATGTAGCTTTTTTCAATTTAGAAAAAGCTGTCGTTGTTGATTTGTTTTTTATGAGTAAGTTACAATATTCACCTGTATGAAGCTCGACACAGTCAGATTTAAGAATTTTCGCTAGTTTGATATCCGATATTTTTGGTTCTATAAATAAACTAACTCTTATGTCTTTTTTTTGTAAATTATTTATAATTTTTTTTAAATAGACTCTATTTTTATTTAAATTTAATCCACCTTCAGTAGTAATTTCTTTACGTTTTTCTGGAACTATACAAACAAAATCCGGTCTTGACTTTATAGCTATATTAAGCATTTCTCTAGTTGGTGACATTTCTAAATTTAGTGGTATCTTTATTTTTTTTTTTATTTTAGTTAAATCATAATCTCTGATATGTCTGCGATCTTCTCTAAGATGAATGGTTATAGAATCTGCCCCATTCTTTTCTGCAAGTAAAGCAGCACGATATGGTTCAGGATAATATTCTCCTCTTGCATTTCTTATTGTGGCAACATGATCAATATTTACCCCAAGTCTAATTTTACTCATTTAGATAAATTTCTAGTACCAGGTTTTTCAGCTTTAATGTTTTTAATATCATCAGGCAAATTATCTTTTGTATAAGTAGTAATTTTAAATTTTATTTGTGAAATAATTTCTTTGCCTATCAAACTTTTTTCATCAGACCTATCTATAATACATGCAAAACCAACTAAATTAGCTTTGTTAATTTTTATCAATTCATAACACTCTAATGCAGATTTTCCTGTTGTAATAACATCTTCAATTATTAACACATTAGTTTGTTTGGGTATAAAAAAACCACGTCTAAGTGTTAATTTTCCATTTACTCTCTCGGCAAAAATAGTTTTAATCTTCAATTGTCTTCCAACTTCATAGCCAACAACAATACCACCCACCGCTGGGGCTAAAATAATATCAATATTATTAAATTTACTATTAATTTTTTCAACTAGAGATGAACAAATAGTCTCTGCTGCTTTAGGATCACTTAATAACTTAGCACATTGTATATATTGTTTGCTATGTAAACCTGAAGAAAGAATAAAATGGCCCTCTAGTAATGCTTTAGTATCTTTTAAAATTTTTAAAGATTCGTCGTAAGAGAGCATCTTTTTTCCTGTGTCGTATTAAATTAAATTTATATTCTTTTAGTTTTAATTCACTTATTAAATTTTTATAGTTTTTTAAATCTTTAATCTGTATATCAAAAATAAATTCTAAATAATCAGTTTTTTTTGCTATGATCTCCATATTTATTATGTTGTTCTCATGAAATCCAATTAAACTGCTAACTTCCCCTAATTTACCAGGAAGATTGGGAATTTTAATGCACAAACTACTAATATATTTTTTTTCAGTTTTTTGTTTAATATTTTGCTTATTTTGCCAAAATCTCCTTATTGAAGCTCTAGCTTTACCCGTTTTGGCATACGACCACCATAGTAGAGAAGGTGAAGAACTTTTTGACCCTATAATATTTACTAGATCTCCATTATTTAAAACACTTTGTAACGGAGAACCTCGTCCGTTAATTTCACACGCCTTTAAACTGTCACCAATTTTAGGGAGCACAGCATATGCAAAATCTATTGGCGTAGCATCTCTTGGCAATTTAATCACCTCACCTTTTGGTGTAAAACAAAAAACATTATCCTGAAACATTTGTAATTTTGTATATTCTAAAGAATGATCGGTGTTAGTTTCTTTTTCCATAATTTCCACCAAGTCTCTTAACCTATCGTATTCTTTAAGAGCCAATTGACTCACTATTTCAGATGATTTGTATATCCAATGAGAAGC
>CAYNCC010000117.1:0-2833 GCA_964396035.1 uncultured Alphaproteobacteria bacterium | reverse complement strand
AAGGGCAAGATATAATGTTTACTCCTTTATGTCTTAAATTAAGAGATTTTAAAATTTCGTACCCAACTTTGATTTCTTCCACAGGATCTGCTGACAACGAAACTCTTATAGTATCGCCTATACCTTCCATTAATAACATTCCTATTCCAATTGACGACTTAATACTTCCTGTGGTTAAACTTCCAGCTTCTGTTATACCCAAGTGCAAAGGATAGTCACACACTTTGGAGAGAGCTCTGTAAGCTTTTGTTGACAAAAAAACATCTGAAGACTTTACGCTTATTTTAAATTTAAAAAAATCTTCATCCTCTAAAAGTTTAATATTGTTCATCGCACTTTCTACTAGTGCTTCCGGGTTAGGCTCTCCATATTTTTCCAGTATATTTTTTTCTAAACTCCCTCCATTAACTCCAATGCGAATAACACAATTATAATCTTTTGCCGCTTTGATAACTTCCTTAATTTTCTCTATTGAGCCAATATTACCTGGATTAATTCTCAAACAAGCAGCTCCATTAACAGCAGATTCAATAGCTCTTGCATAATGAAAATGAACATCTGCTATAATTGGAATATTTACTTTTCTACAAATCGCTTTAAGAGCTGTAGAAGAATCCTTGTCAGGAACAGATACTCTTACTAAATCTGCACCAACTTTTTCAATTCTTTTAATTTGTTTTATAGTAGAATCAATATCGCTAGTTAAAGTGTTTGTCATAGTTTGGACACTTATTTTTGCATTGCCTCCAATTTGAACATTGCCAACTTTAATAGATTTAGTTTTGCGCCTGTTTATGAGTTGATAAGGCCGATACATCAATTATGAATATTTAGTTAATTAGAAAAATAATCAGGTGAAATACTAATTGAGTCTAAAACTTCTCCTTTTTTCCCAAGTTTACCCATAACTTTGCCACCTATTGAAACAACTATATCTCCTGCATTACCTGTTGTAATTACAAGCTTATCTTTAAGTGAAAAAGTATATTCTTCATTAATATTGAATAGTTTGCTTAAAAGAATTTCATTGTTTGTATTTCTAAGCTGTATCCAAGTTGAATTTAATGCTTTTAAAGTTATTAAATTATCAAAAATATTGTCAATATTTAGATCTGGTTTAGTAGCAAAAGCACTAGTTTGACTATTCGGGTTTGTTAAAATTACTATTTCTTCTTCTATTGCTTTATTATTAACTTCCTTTAGCTCCAAAATAGCCATTTCAACTTCGTATTCCTCTATTTCATATTCTAAGCCTTCTGGAACGACTGAAGTAATAGCATACTCTGGTTTAAGATTAGATTGATCAATAAAAAAGAAGTAAAATGATACTGAAACAGCAACAAAAATTAAAAGAGAGGCTATTCTAGGATAATAAAAAAAATGAAAAAATTCTATCGGCTTAGGAGGTTCGATTCGGTTAGGAATTTTGTTCGATGAAATTTGTATTTTATATTCATCTATAATAGCTTTACTATCTAAATTTAAGTAATTAGCGTAAGATCTAATAAATCCAGCTGTATATACACCTCCCGGTGTTTTAGAAAATTCATTATTTTCTATTGCTTTAAGATAACCAATAGAAATATTAAGTTCTTTGGCAACAGAGTTTAGTGTTATTTTACTTTTTGTCCTTGCTTGCTTTAAGTATTCTCCAACAAACATCATAAACAATATATATTACACTTATAATAGCCCGTCAAACCTTGAAATTTAATTAAGATTGTAAGCAATATGAAGGGATTTAACCGCTTTGTTTGTATATTTTTTATCAATCAAAACACTAATTTTAACTTCTGAAGTTGATATTGCTAAAATATTTATATGTTTATTAGCTAAAGTTTGAAACATTTTTTGAGCAACTCCTGATTGAGATTTCATACCTACCCCAATAACAGATATTTTAGAAACATTAGCATTGGTAGATAAAGAGGTATATTTTATTGAAGGTTTATTTTTTTCAATAATCTGCCTTGCTAAATCCATTTCATTTTCTTGAACAGTAAAAGTTAAATTAGCTGTAATACCATCTTGAGAAATATTTTGGACGATCATATCAACATTGATATTATTATCAGCTAAACCACCAAATATTTTTGCTGATATACCAGGAATATCAGGTACGCCTGAAATTGTTACTTTCGCTTCTTTGTCACTATATGAAACGCCGCTAACACTCTCTTTTTCTATTAATTCTTTTTCATTAACAATCATAGTACCTGGTAAATTAGTAATGGAAGAAAGAACCTGCAGTGATAAATTATTTTTCATGGCAAGTTCTACAGATCTTGTTTGCAGTACTTTTGCGCCCATAGATGACATCTCTAACATTTCTTCATATGAAATTTTTTCAATTTTTTTTGCTGTTCGATCAATATTAGGATCAGTTGAATAAACTCCGGCAACATCAGTATAAATATCGCAACGTTCAGCTTTTACACTTAAAGCAAGAGCAACTGCTGTTGTGTCAGATCCTCCTCTTCCTAGAGAAGAAATTTTACCTTCAACACTTACACCTTGAAATCCTGCAATAACAACAACATCGGCACTTTTTAAACTAACTAACATTGTCTTGCTTTTGATATTAAGAATTCTAGCTTTTCCATATGAACTATCAGTAATTATTGGCACTTGCCAACCAAGCATAGATAAAGATTTTATTTTCATTTTATTCAAAATCATTGATAAGAGACCAACTGATACTTGTTCCCCAGCAGTAATAATTAAATCTGAATCAGAAGAATAATTCATACCCATTTCATCAATATATTTCTGTAAATTATCTGTTGCCCCTGCCATTGCAGAAAGAACAACTAATATTTTATATTTTTTTGTT
>CAYNCC010000116.1:2029-2845 GCA_964396035.1 uncultured Alphaproteobacteria bacterium | reverse complement strand
TTGAAAGATTTTTAAATCCAGATAGAATTTCTATGCCTGATTTTGATATAGATTTCTGTGAAGAAAAAAGAAATCAAGTTTTAGAATATTTGCTAAAAAAATATGAAAAAGGCGTAGCCCACATAATCACTTTTGGTAAATTAAAATCAAGAATGGCTTTTAGGGATATAGGTAGGGTTTTAGGTTTACCATACGGTTTTGTTGATTAATTATGTAAAATGATTCCTTTTGATCCCTCAAGACCGCTTTCATTGGAAGAGTCTATAGCTCGCGAACCTAGATTAAAAATTGAAAAAGAAAAAGATTCTAGAGTAAACAAACTTATTGAATTATCTATAAAACTTGAAGGCTTAAATAGAAATATGGCAACCCATGCAGCCGGAGTTGTTATTGCTGAAAAAAACTTGGCTGAGTTAATTCCATTATACAAGGATTTTTCATCAGATTTACCTTTACCAACCACTCAATTTGACATGCATTGGTCAGAAAATTCCGGACTTATCAAGTTTGATTTATTGGGGTTAAAAACACTCACGGTAATTAACAAAACTATTTCAATATTAGATAAACAAAATGTTAAAATAGATATAAGTAAAATTCCAATTAACGATACTAAAGTTTTTAATTTATTAGCCTCTGGTGAAACAACAGGACTTTTTCAGCTAGAAAGTGCTGGCATGAGAGAATCTCTTATACAAATGAAACCTAATAAATTTGAAGATATTATCGCATTGGTAGCTCTCTATAGGCCAGGTCCTATGAGCAATATTGCTGTATATAATCAATGTAAACATGGAGAAAAACAACCAGACTATT
>CAYNCC010000116.1:0-1973 GCA_964396035.1 uncultured Alphaproteobacteria bacterium | reverse complement strand
CAAGAACAGGTTATGCAGATAGCCCAAATTTTGTCGGGTTTTACACCTGGTGAGGCAGATAATTTAAGAAGAGCAATGGGTAAGAAAAAAAGAAAAGAGTTAGAAAAGCAAAGAGAAAGATTTATTAATGGCGCTGTAAAGAAAGAAATATCAAAAGATACTGCGGCTTTTATATTTAAAAAAATAGAACCATTTGCAGAATACGGATTTAATAAAAGTCACGCAACAGCTTATGCTTTTATAGCCTATCAAACAGCATTTTTAAAAGCTTATTATCCAAAAGAATTTATAGCAGCATCTATGACACAAGAATTATCAAACACAGATAAACAAAGTGAGTTTTTTGAAGATTTAAAAAGATTAAAAATTAAAGTTGAGAAACCATGTATCAATAGTAGTTTTGCTGAATTTTTGCCAAAAGACGATAAGGTTTATTATGCGTTAGGTGCCATTAAAAATGTGGGCTATGAAGCAATTTCCTTAATTATCAAAGAAAGAGAAAAAAATGGAAAATATAAATCACTAAATGATTTTATAAATAGAGTTGATCCAAAAAACATAAACAAATTACAATTGGAAGGATTGGTAAAAGCTGGTGCTTTTGATTCTATATTTAAAAATAGAAAAAAACTTTATGATTCTATTCCAAATATAATTAAAATTTCAAAAAATGTTTATGAGAATAAGGTAATGAATCAAACAAGTTTATTTTTAGAAGATAGTCAAAAAATATCATACATAAACAAAGATGAAAAATATAGCGATTGGACAAACGAAGAAAAACTGTCAAATGAATTTAATTCTATTGGATTCTATATGTACGATCACCCTCTAAATACATACAAAGATATTTTGAAAATTTATCATACAAAAACATTTAAGGAATTTATGAATGATAATAGTGACGAAGCTTTTTTAGCTGGTACCATTATGTCCTTTCAAGAAAAAAAAACCTCCAAAGGTAATTCTTTTGGTATTGTTAAATTTTCTGATCTTACTAGTGTTTTTGAACTTTTTATATTTTCAGAAATACTAGATAAAAATAGGAGTAATCTTAACGAAGGTAGATCTTTCTTAGTTACCGTTGTTAAGGATAAAAAAAATATGGATAACCGCTACAGAAGAATAAGTGTTAGAAAAATTGTTAGCTTTCAAGATTTGACACAAAAAAATTACAATGAAATTTATATTGAAATAGATAAATCTGACGATTTAAAAAGACTTTCTAATAGTATTAAAGAAAAAGGAAATTCAAAAATAAAGATATCTATTAACGATACTAATAAAAATTACTTATTTGAGTTAAAAGATAAAAGAAAGTTTGACTATGAGACGTTAAAAAGCTTGAATAAAGAGCATTATATAAAGAAAATTATAGTTTAAGTTTAATATTGAATTGAATCATTTAAAAATGTACAACACCCATTAATTACGCACACAGTTGTTGGTCTATATGACCTTCCGGTCCTTAGTTGGCAAAGCTGTGGTGGAATAACCGGGAAAAAATATGGAATTACCAAGCGTTACAATAAAACAATTACTAGAGGCCGGTGTTCATCTGGGTCACAAAACACTTAGATGGAATCCAAAAATGAAAGGTTTTATTTTTGGAAAAAAAAATTCAATACATATTATTGATTTAGTTCAAACATTAGATCTTTTAAAAGTTGCCTTAAAAGAAATTCATAAATGTATAGTTTCAGGAGGAAAAATTCTTTTTGTATCTACAAAGAAACAAGCATCAGAAACTGTAACAAATTTAGCAAGGGATACGTCACAATATTATGTAAGTCATCGATGGTTAGGTGGGATGCTTACAAATTGGAAAACTATATCGAATTCAATTCGAAGATATAAAACATTATCTGAGGAACTAAAGAGTGAAAATAAAGGATTTACCAAAAAAGAAGTTTTAAAACTAGGTGGCGAAAGAGATAAATTAGAAAGATCATTGGGTGGTATCGCGGATATGA
>CAYNCC010000115.1:0-2878 GCA_964396035.1 uncultured Alphaproteobacteria bacterium | reverse complement strand
GACTAGTAAAAGGTGCTTCCAAAGGTGAAGGTTTAGGAAATAAATTTTTATCACATATAAAAGAAGTGGATTTAATTCTACATGTTGTTAGATGTTTTGAAGATCCTGATATTGATCATGTAGAAAAATCTTTGGACCCTTTAAGAGATATGAAAATTGTTGAAGACGAACTAATTCTTTCAGATTTAGTTAGCGCTGAACAACAATTAAAAAAAATAAAAAAAGAAATTAATAAAGAAAAAGACAATAAAGAAAAAAGAGAGATTTTAGAAAAAATAATAAAAAACTTAATATCAAAACATTCTTTAAAAAATTTAGATTTTAATAAAAAAGAAGAAAAAATATTAAAAACCTTTAATTTAATATCTACAAAACCAAAAATATTTATTTGTAATTTAAGTGAAAAAGAAAATTTAAATAATAATAAATATTTAGATATGATAAAAAACGATCTAAACGATAAAGAATCTATTGTAATCTCTATATCTGCTGAAATTGAGTCTCAAATAGCGCAATTAGAAAAAGAAATAGAAAAAAAGGAATTTCTAAATTCACTAGGATGGAATATTTCTGGTTTAGATAAAATTATAAAATCATCTTATGATAAATTAGATCTTATTACATATTTTACAGCTGGTGAGAAAGAAACAAAAGCTTGGACGGTAAAAAAAAATTCTACAGCTCCTGATGCTTCCAGTATCATTCATACTGATTTTCAAAAAGGATTTATTTGTGCTGAAACAATGTCTTATGAGGATTATATAAAATATGGAGGTTCAAAAGGTGCGAAGGAAAATGGTAAAATTAGACAAGAAGGAAAAGAATATTTAGTCAAAGATGGAGATATAATTCATTTTTTATTCAATGTATAAATTTAAAATTTCCCGTAATTGTAATCTTTAATTTTTTTTTCATTTTTTTTCATTTCTTTTTTACTTAAAAG
Organism: uncultured Alphaproteobacteria bacterium; assembly: GCA_964396035.1. GTDB lineage: Bacteria > Pseudomonadota > Alphaproteobacteria > CAYNCC01. The sequence goes on along the minus strand of CAYNCC010000115.1, from coordinate 1,935 downwards.
CACTGGTTTTCTTCCTGATTTTAGAATTTGTAAGTATTGTTTTGATATACTTTCAATTTCCTCAGTTAATTTTGAAGCACTTTTTAAATCTTTATCTCCAACTATTAATCCGTGATTTGCCATCAAACATGCATTTCTATTTTCTAATGCTTTTATAACATTCTTTGAGAGCTCTTCAGTTCCAAAAGTTGCATATTTTGCACATTTAATATCATCTCCTCCTGCTATTGAAATCATATAATGAAACGGTGGTATATTTATGTTCATACAAGCAATGGCCGTTGAAAATGTTGGATGTGTATGTATTATTGCAAAAATATCTTTTCTTTTTATATAAATATCTCTATGTATTTTCCACTCTGTTGAAGGTTTTAATTTATTTTTATATGTTCCATCAAAAGACATTTGAACACAACTTTTTTCATTTAATTTATTGTTAGGAACTGAAGAAGGAGTAATTATAAACCCATTTGTTGTTCTAAAACTCAAATTTCCTGATGAACCACGATTTATATCTTTATCATTTAAATATTTTGTAATTCTAACTAATTCTTTTTTATTCATTTTTTTAAGAAAAAATTTTTTTAATTTCGGATTTTGTAGGTTTGTGAATTCCCTTTTCTGTTATTAAACGTGTTACATATTTCGCTGGAGTAACATCAAAAGAATAATTGCTAACCTTGCTACCCTTTGGGGTTATTCTAACTTTTATATTTTTTCCTTTAGAATTAAGACCTTCTACATGAGTTAGTTCTTCTGAATTTCTTTGTTCAATTGGAACATCTTTTAAATAATTCTTTGATTTCAAATCAATAGTATTTGATGGTAAGGCAACGTAAAAAGGGATTTTATTATCATAAGCTGAAAGTGCTTTTAAATAAGTTCCTATCTTATTACATACGTCTCCGTTGGCAGTAGTTCTATCAGATCCAGTTATACACATATCCACCATACCATGTTGCATTAAATGTCCTCCAGCATTATCAGTGATAATTGTGTGAGGTATCTTTTCTTGCAAAAGCTCCCATGATGTTAAAGATGATCCTTGATTTCTTGGTCTAGTCTCACCCACCCAAACATGGATTTTTATTTTTTTTCTATGTGCTAAAAATATTGGTGATAATGCCGTTCCCCAATCTACTGTTGCAAGCCATCCAGCATTACAATGAGTTAAAATATTAATAGTTTTATTTTTTTTTTTCTTTTTTATTTCACGAATTATTTTTAATCCATTTGTGGCAATCTTCTTACAACATTTTATATCGTTAATGCTTATTTCTTCAGCAATTTTCTTTGATATATTAGCTCTATGTGATGGCCTTTCATCTAATAATCTTTTTTCCATAAATTCTAATGCCCAAGATAAATTTACAGCTGTTGGTCTAGCATTTTTTAAAAAATTAATAGATAAATTTAAATTTCTATCACTTGGATTACTTCTCATAGACAAATATATTCCGTATGCTGCTGTCACACCTATAAGCGGCGCACCTCTTACAATCATATTCTTAATAGCTATTTTTATTTCTTTAATATTTTTTAGATACAAAAGTTTAAAATTATGAGGTAATTTTCTTTGATCAATTACAACTACCACATGTTTCTTTTTATCTAACCAAACTGACTTATAACTTTTTCCTTTAACTTTCATTTTTCTTTAAATATCTTTTAAGAATTACGTCTAATTTCTTTTTTGCTCTTTTATTCCAATTTCTTTTCTGAGTTATTATTGACTTATCAAGAATATTTTCTGCAGGGTCCTTTTCTTTACTTATATATTTTGGCAGCACTTTTATAATATCTTTAACTAAAGATTTTGCATTACTTGAATTCTTGTTCAATATTTTAATAATTTGCTCTACATCAACTTCATCATGTTTACTATGCCAACAATCATAATCAGTAACCATTGCAACTGTAGCATATCTTATTTCT
>CAYNCC010000114.1:0-2881 GCA_964396035.1 uncultured Alphaproteobacteria bacterium | reverse complement strand
TTCTATTTTTTTCCATTTTTTTTCTATATTTTTATTTTTTTCAAAAAAAATAGCCAAATTTAATAAATAATTAACTTTTTGTTTTGAAAACCCACATTTAGCAATTTCATTTTTTTTTAATTTTAAGATATTTTTTGAATTTATTTTTTTTAATTTTTTTTCAAGTTTTTTCCAGATAGAATTAGCAGCTTTTACAGATATTTGTTGTCCTGCGATTGATTTTGCTAAAGTTAAAAAAGCATTTTTTTTACTTTGTAATTTTTCTGACTTATATTTGTTGATTATTTTTTTTAAAATTTTATCTTTTTTTATAAGATCATTTATTGCTAATTTCCATGTTTTGTTTGTTAATATGATCATTTAATAATTTTGAAACAATTTAGTAACTTATGAAGTTTATAATTATATTATTATGAAGTCATTATTTTATAAAATTTTATTTTTATTTTTTATTTTTAGATCTGCGTTTGCTATTCCTGAACCTGGAGAAAAATATTTTGTTGATATTAATAAACTTGCAAAACCCTATGCCACAAAAAGTGTTGCAAATTCATATAAAAAATTAGATGTAGATTCTTGTAATTTGAATGCGCCAGATGGTTTTAAAATCAATATTTTTGCAAAAGATTTAAACCACCCTAGAAATATAAAAGTATCTAACAATGGAGATATTTTTGTTGTTGAATCAAATCCAGGGAAAATAAAAATCTTAAGAGACACTGATAATGATGGAGTATCTGATATAAATCAAGTTTTTGCCGAAGGATTTAATTATCCATTTGGTATTGAAATAACTCCTAAATATTTATATATTGCTGATCTCGATTATGTTTGGAGAATTCCTTATAAAGAAGGACAGTTAAAAAATGATAGTGAACCAATGAAACTAACTAAAGTTGATGCACTTGGAGAACCAACAGGCCATAGAACAAGAAATATTGCTTTATTAAATCATAAAATTTATATTGCAATTGGAAGTTATGGAAATATTGGAGTTGAAAATTATCCTAGAGCTACAATTCAAGAATTTGATTTAAAAACTAATGAGCAAAAAACTTTTGCTACTGGTTTAAGGAATCCAGTTGGTTTAGATGTGCATCCAGTTACAAAAAAACTATATACCGTTGTTAATGAAAGAGACGGTATGGGAGATGATTTAGTCCCAGATTATTTTTCTCAAGTTGAAGAAGGTGATTTCTTTGGTTGGCCATTTTTTTATTTAGGAAATAATGAGCAACCTAATTTAGAAAAAAATTATTTTTATTTTAAAAATATTGAACAAACAAAAAATAGAGCGGTAAAAAAACCTGATGTTTTATTTAAATCACACTCTGGTCCTATAGATGTTATTTTTTATAATAAAAAACAATTTTCTAAAGAATTTCATGGAAATGCTTTTGTTGCTCTTCATGGTTCATGGAATTCAAGCAAACCATCTGGTTATATGGTAGCAAGAATTCCATTTAAGGATAACAAACCTTTAGGCCATTACGAATCTTTTGTAACTGGTTTTTGGGTATCAGATTCTAATAGAGCAAATGTTTGTGGTCGACCTGCAGGTTTAGGTATTACAAAAAAAGGCTCTCTTTTGATTTCAGATGATATAAATGGTATTATCTATAAGATTAGATATATACAATAATTTTTATAGGATCTTAAAATTTTTCCAATAGGTGATGAAAATCCGACTATAAGAAAACCTTTTATAACTTATGGGGTTCTTGGTTCTTGTATTTTAATTTTTCTATGGCAAATTTCTTTGCCTAAGGATCTAATTATGGGCGTTAAAGATCTTGGTTTAGTTCCTTCTGATATTTATATTTATAAAATTTTTTCTTCAATGTTTTTACATGGTGGATGGATGCATTTAATTGGCAATATGGCTTATCTATGGATATTTGGAAATAATATTGAAGATTATTTAGGTCACATAAAATTTTTAATCTTTTACTTGTTTTGTGGAATATGTGCAACTTTAATTCATGTTTTTTCAGATATTAATTCAACCATTCCTGTTATAGGAGCAAGCGGGGCGATTTCTGGCATTTTAGGTGCATATTTAATTCTTTATCCAAAGGCAAAGGTAAAATTATTAATATGGTTCGGAATTGTAACAATAATAAGAGTTAGAGCATCTATAGTTTTAATTTTTTGGTTTATATATCAATTTTTAAGCGTATTTACGTCTACCGGAGAGGGCGGAGGAGTTGCATGGTGGGCTCATATAGGAGGATTTGTTGCTGGGATAATAATGATCCTTTTGTTAAAAAATAAAAAAGTAGTTCGAAGAGAAAAGGGGCCTTGGGGTTAATTTATTTTTTTAAAGCCTTCAACATTGTAGTTCCGAGTTCAGCAGGAGATTCAGAAATAAAGGCACCAGCAGATTTTAACGATTCAATTTTTTCAGGGGCAGTTTCTGCACCACTTGACACTATCGCACCGGCATGACCCATTCTTTTTCCTGGAGGGGCTGTTGCACCTGCAATAAAAGCTACCACCGGTTTCCTTTTTTCTTTTTTTATAAATTCCGCAGCGTCAACTTCAGCTGTTCCTCCAATTTCACCAATCATAACAATTCCTTCAGTTTTTTCATCTGCCATAAATAGTTCAAGACATTCAACAAATTTCATACCGTTAACAGGATCACCTCCGATACCCACAACCGTAGTTTGACCAAGACCAGCATCAGTTGTTTGTTTTCCTGCTTCGTAAGATAATGTTCCTGATCTTGAGATAATTCCAATTTTCCCAGGTTTGTAAACATATCCTGGCATAATACCCAATTTAGCTTCACCAGCTGTTATAATTCCTGGACAATTAGGTCCTATTAATCTAGATTTTTTTCCTTCAAGATGTTTTCTAACTTTCATCATATCATGCA
>CAYNCC010000113.1:1712-2965 GCA_964396035.1 uncultured Alphaproteobacteria bacterium | reverse complement strand
AAGAAGAGTATTGATTGCTGCTTTGATAACTGTGCTTTGATTAGTACGATTCACAAAAATTGTTTTAAGTTGATCTATATAAGACTATCAAGGATTTTAAAAATAAAAAAATTTTTATAAAGAATTTGTTTTGTATGTATCTTCTTAAATTTTTTTATTAAGCAAAAGACTCTTATGATAATTGAAAGTTTTTGGATTATTGCCTAGTGGTACAATTGAAACTAATTTAGGAAATATTGAGTTTAAGCTACTCCCAGATTTAGCACCTGAACACGTCAGGAATTTTGCTAAATTAGCACAGTCTGGATTCTATGATGGAACTCTTTTTCATAGAGTAATTCCTGGTTTTATGATTCAAGGTGGTGACCCAAACACAAAAGATCCTAATCTTAAGCATCAATGGGGAATGGGAGGACCTGGGTACAACATCAAAGCTGAATTTAATTCCAGATCACATCTAAGAGGAATTATTTCTATGGCGAGATCACAAGATCCGGATAGTGCCGGTTCACAGTTTTTTATTGTTACTGCAGACAGTACTTTTCTAGATAGAGAATACACTGTTTTTGGTGAAGTGACAGATGGCATGGATGTTGCGGATAAAATAGTAAATCTGCAACGTGATGGCAATGATTGCCCACAACAAGAAGCTAAAATGATCAAAATAGGAATTTCTGATTAGTAAATTAAGGAAAAAGATTAGTCGCCCTTAGAATCACAAGAGCAGAAACCATATTCATCAATACGAGTGTTACAAACTGGACATTTTTCACCATATTCAACTTCCCAGGCCTCTTTTCCAAATAGTCTAAAATGATCGTCTATTTCTTTAGGTATTTCTTGCTTCTTTTCCATACTATGAATATGATGTTAAACTATGTATACATTATTCTAAAATTTAATATGAGTAAATAGATTTGGGACTTGTTAATTAGTTAGTAATGCTTCTTTTGAGAAATAATAATTTCGCTCATCATTAGTATTTTTCAAAAATTCTTTGTTAAAAGCCATTTTTGTTAATGCTAGAGAAACATCAAAAGGACTAGCATTCCATCCATATTCTCTTAATTGACTTACTGTTTCACTCACTGTTCGTGGTTGATCAAAAAAAGAATTTTTTGATAAAATTCTCAATTTATACCTTATATCATCAACTGCAACATTTTCTGGTGAAGAAAATTCTGGTTCATGGAATTCAGCGTTATCTAAAGAACTCATCACATCATTTTGAGGATTAGTTTGTAGATGTTGTT
>CAYNCC010000113.1:0-1702 GCA_964396035.1 uncultured Alphaproteobacteria bacterium | reverse complement strand
AATCTCATTCTCATTATCACCATGTTTTACTCGAATCTTTGCCATGAAAAATGTCTTGAATAACTTGATTTATTTTACTAGCTCTAAGTAGCTTTAAAGATTCATCAAAACTTTTACACACATTTAAGAACGGATTTATACGTAAATTTCATCAAAATATCATGCTTACAGTATTTGGTTCTACTGCACTAGATACAATTCGTACGCCAAAAAAAACCATAAAAGATGTTTTAGGCGGTGCTGCTACATTCGCTGCTATATCGGCTAGTTTTTTTACAAAGCCGGGTTTGATTGCAGTAATAGGTGATGATTTTCCAAAAAAATATTATCGTACTCTTGAAAAATATCTTGATATCCGTGGACTTTCTGTAATGAGGGGTAAAACTTTCAGATATGATGGAAAATATGATAAGAATCTAAGTGTGCGAAAAACTCTCAAAACTGAACTTAACGTGCTAGGTCATTTCAAACCAAGTGTGCCTGAAGAGTATCAAAAATCTGATTTTGTATACTTGGCAAACAATGATCCAGTACAAAATACAAAAATAATCAAAGAATTTGATAATGTAAAATTTTCAATGTGTGATACAATAGAATTCTGGATTAAGACTAAACGAAATGACGTACTTAAAATGATAAAATCTGTAGATGCTGTTGTCATAAATGATGAAGAGGCAAGACTACTAACAAAAGAGGGTAATCTAATCAAGTGTGCAAAAAAAATTATGAGTTGGGGTGCAAGATATGTGGTGATCAAAAAAGGTGAACATGGTTCATTACTTTTCTATGAAGATTTAATTTTTCTATCGGTTCGTTTTTCTTTAGAATCAGTTTTGGATCCAACTTGTGCAGGAGATTCATTTGCAGGTGCAATGATTGGATATCTAGCATCAAAAAAGAAAACAAGTATTTCAGAAATAAAAAAATCAGTAATCTATGGGAATGTTATGGGTTCATTTGCTGTAGAAAGATATGGATTAGGAGGTCTTCTACGATTACAAAAATCTGATATTACAAAGCGAATAAAAGAATATGAAAAGATGGTGTCTTTTTGAAGAGTTATAGATAACAATACTAATGCAGAATTATGGAAGATAAACTAGATTCAATCTTTTCTCTTCAGAAAGGTCTTACCAACATGATGAATCTTGATAGGTATCCAAAAGATACGGAAGAAAGAATTTCAGCTTTGTCTACGGCAATTATGCATGAGGCTATTGAACTACAAAGAACTACAAATTGGAAGTGGTGGAAAACTCCAACTAAATTTAGTGAGACTGAAGCTAAAGAAGAGTTGATTGATATCTGGCATTTTGTAATTCAAGCGTCAATTGAACTAAATCTGACACCGGAAGAGATCTTAGATGAATATAAACGGAAAAACGAGATTAATCGACAGAGACAAAAAGATGGTTACTAAATAGATCATATAATGTATCTGAAATCATTTTATATAACATAATTAGAAAATCCTTGAATTGAAAATTCAACATCTACATGAACATGATAGGCAATACAGAGTGTTTCTGTTTGTATTTTATGCATGTGCTGTAATGATGACATCAATCACGATCTATGGAACTGTTTCAATGATTCAAGAGTGGCAAGAAAATGGAATGTATGTTATGGGTGAGGTTTTAGTTAATACACATATACAATTTGAAAACTTCGCAAATCTTTCCACATGGTTATCATTTGCATG
>CAYNCC010000112.1:0-3001 GCA_964396035.1 uncultured Alphaproteobacteria bacterium | reverse complement strand
GCAACTGATTTGTAATCAGTGGGTCAGGGGTTCGACTCCTCTAGCCGGCACCATTAAAAAAGGTGTGTTATCAAGAAAAACAATTATAAAGAGCTTTTAAGCTGGTCTTTACTTGATTGGGCTAATTCAGCTTGGCCTACAGTTATTATCACATTTATCTTCTCTACTTATTTTGTAAAAAATATAGCGCCAAATGAAATAATAGGTACTGCTCTATGGGGTTATATCTTGTCAATATCAGGCCTTGTATTAGCTATAGTTGCCCCAATAATTGGAATTTATTCGGATATATTAAAAAGAAGAAAAATTTTTCTTGTAGTTTCATCTGTTTTAACCTGTTTTTTTGCATTTATTTTGTGGTTTGCAGACCCAAGTAAAAATATATTAGTTATTTTTCTAATAGTTATTGCATTAGGTAATATATGTTTTGAAATATCGACTGTTTTTTATAATGCTTTATTAAAAAAAGTCTCTAACAAAAATAATATTGGAAAAATATAAGGCATTGCATGGTCATTAGGTTATATGGGAGGTATTTTAGCACTAATAATTTGCTTATTTCTTTTTATTAATCCCATTAAACCAGTTTTTAATTTAGATAAAGAAAAATTTGAACATATTAGAATAATTGGTCCTTTTATAGGTTTGTGGTTCTTAATATTTAGTTTACCTAGTTTTATATATATTAAAGAAAAAAAAATAAAAATAAAAAATATAAATTTAATAAATAATATAAAAAAAACTTTTTTATCAATTAATAAAACAACTTTGAAATTTTTAATATCAAGAATGTTGTATACAGATGGTTTAAATACTTTATTTGCATTTGGTGGAATTTATGCGGCGACATTATTTGATATGAGTTTTAAGGAAATAGTTTTATTTGGAATAGCTCTAAATTTCTCTGCTGGTATAGGATCTGTAATATTTGCTTTTTTTGATGATCGATATGGTCCAAGAAAAATTATAAAAACATGTCTCTTGTCATTAATATTTATTTGTTCATTATATTTGTTGTCTATTAGTAAAATATTATTTTGGATATTGGGGGTTGGTATAGGGTTATTTATTGGAGGTTTACAATCCACTAGTAGATCTTGTATGGCAAGATTGTCAAAAAAAAATGATCAATCTAAAATGTTTGGTATATATGGGCTATCTGGAAAAATAACAGCATTTCTAGGGCCATATTTTGTTGCTTTATTAACAACAACGTTTAACAACCAGAAAGCTGGTTTTGTAAGCATTATTATATTTTTTATTTTAGGATATTTAATAATTAGAAATTTAAAACTTCCAAATTATTCTAAATATAAATGACCATACATTTGATCCACTATAGTTTTAATTGTTAAACCTACAGTCTCATCTCGATGATTTGTATAGTGATAATAATCTGAAAACCTAGCAAAAAGAACATTATATTTAACTATCATTCTTTCTTTTTTATCATTATTTGAAAAAACTCCAGCGTTATAACCTTTAATAAAGACTTTTTTATTTTTGCTATCTAATTTAATCCAATCATGGCCTGTATAATTAAATATCTTAAAATTATTTTTGATAATTAAATTCTCTAAATTATTAATTAAAGACCCCTTCTCATTACAAATTTGAGAAAAAAATTTTTCGAAATCTTTGTCATTGTATTTATCTAATTTTTCTTCTTTAACTTCCCAATGCCATCCTAAAATAAAAGCTAAAACAAAGAATCTTTTTTGATCTGTATTCCATTCAGTTATTGAACAAAAATCTTCGGTTTTTATTTCATTATATTTTTTATTTATAAATTCCTCATCTAATTCATTTGCTAGAATGTTAGAAACAAAGAAAAAAATAAAAAAAAAATAGTAAAAAAAATTTTTCATAATTATTTTAAAGTTATAATCTTAAATAAGATGCTTAAACTTTTAAAAATCTCAATACTTTTATTATTTTTTTCTTTAGTCTATACACAATTAGCTTATTCAGATGAATTAGTAGAACGAATAAAAAAAGTTTCTAAATCTGTTAGTGATGCTGAGGATGCCTTTGCAATAGGTTCAAAAGGTCATTTTAAAAGTTTAGAAGATTTATTAGCAGTAAGAAAAAAATTAGTTAAAGCAATAGATATGTATCATGAAGTGAAATCATATGAAGATAAATTAGATACTGCTCATTATAGAAATACTACAATTAGAATTTTAGATGATCTAGAACCACTTACAAAATATATTATTGAACATTCTGGTTTAGATCCAAAACATTAAATAAATTTCTCTTTAAAAATTTTTAAATTCTTTAATAAAAATTTCTCTTTTTCTAGAAGTCTTCCTTTAGATTGTATAGCTAATAATAATCTTTTCTGGGCATTTGATGAATTCTTGTAAAAAAAACTTAAATTATGTTCATTTTCATAAATTGGATCTAATTCTTGATTTTTTGTTTTAAAATAGAATTCTTTGTAAACTTTAAATGTATCGTAATGATTTTTTAAAGATTTGCATAACCCAGATTCATAAAATGCAAAATCTTTTATAATATAATAAGCTACTGCTGAATACAGACGTTCATCATTAATATTTAATAGCAGTTTTTTAACATTTTCTAAAGATTGTTCAGGAGTATAAATAGTTTCTATAGATCTGCTTACTTCAATACCAAGAGAATTATCTAATTGATTTCTTTTATTAATTGCTTTATCAGGTTCTTTTAAATCCAGAGCCTTTTTTTTTTTATCCAAAAGAGAATTAAATTCTACATTTTCACAACTTGATAAAGCATTATTGACAATAACTTCTTGTTCTTTATTAAAATCTAGAGTTGGTGTGTCCTCAGAAAATAAGGGTTTTATGATTAAAAAAAATAAACTGAATAAAAAAAAAAAATTAAAGTAATGGCTTTGCATAACCCTCATCCATTGCAGATTTATTAAACATAACAAAAGGAGTATCTATTCCATCTATTACAGAAAATCCTAACCACATTCCAGATCCTCCATGTCCTGGAACGCCGCAAAAAG
>CAYNCC010000111.1:2725-3069 GCA_964396035.1 uncultured Alphaproteobacteria bacterium | reverse complement strand
CCGGTTCTACCTAATTCAAATGTAGTAGCTAACGCTCTAGGTATTTCAGCAACAATTCCAGCAAATATTATTAATGAAATTCCATTTCCAATACCTCTTTGTGTAATTTGTTCACCCAACCACATTAAAAAAATAGTTCCAGCTACTAAGGTGATAACTGTAGTCAATTTAAAATAGGCACCAGGATCTATAACAACTGTACCTGAATTTTCAAGTCCAACAGAAACTCCATATCCCTGAATAGTTGCAAGTAATACAGTACCGTACCTTGTATATTGGGTAATTTTCTTTCTTCCAATTTCACCCTGATTTTTCAAACTTTTAAAAGTTTCTGAAACTCCGGT
>CAYNCC010000111.1:1677-2715 GCA_964396035.1 uncultured Alphaproteobacteria bacterium | reverse complement strand
AATTGAAGAAGAAATATATGGCATAATACCTAAAGCAAATATAGCCATTCTATTAACAGCGCCACCAGAAAAAATATTGAACATTCCTAGAAGGCCTTTTGAACTTGATTCCATTAATGTCTTCAAAGATTCTGGGTCTATACCAGGTAGAGGTACGTATGTACCTAATCTGTAAACACATAAAATTAATATGGTAAATAAAATCCTATTTCTTAAATCATTAGTTTTAGAAAAAAAACCTGAGTCTGTATTATCGGTTGCCATTTTAATTATTACATTACGTTATTTAATTAATATAATTTTTCCACCTAACTTTTCTATTTTCTCCTTAGCAGACTTTGAAATAGAATTAACTTCGATATCTAATTTTTGTTTTAAATCACCTGTCCCAAGTAATTTTATTTTTCTATATTTTTTGTTAATAAATTTTGATTTTTGTAAATTTGATAAATTTATTTTATTATTAAGAATAGCTTTTTGCTTATCGATAATTTCTTGAATTCTTGACAAATTAATCGATACTATATCTTTTTTATTTCCGAAACTTTTAAAACCTCGTTTTGGTAATCTTCTATATAAGGGCATTTGTCCACCTTCAAAACTTTTTATAGCTACACCTGATCTTGATTTTTGTCCTTTGTGGCCTCTACCGCAAGTTTTGCCTTTGGTAGACCCAATTCCTCTTCCAAGTCTCTTTCTAGATTTAAATTTTTTTGAATTTAATGTATTTAATTCCATTAGTAATTGCCTATTGTTTTTTTTTTATAATCTCGTTAATTTTTTTTCCTCTTATATTTGCAATGTGTTTTGGAGAACTTTGATTTTTTAAACCTTTTATACAAGCTCTTAAAACATTTATAGGATTGGATGATCCCAATGATTTTGCAACGACATCCTTAATACCAACAACTTCGCATGCAGCTCTAATTGGTCCACCGGCAATGATACCAGTACCTGATGGTGCCGCTCTTAGTAAAACTTTGCCTGCTCCATCTTTAGATAAAACGTCATGATGAAGTGTTCTACCTTCACGTAAAG
>CAYNCC010000111.1:0-1667 GCA_964396035.1 uncultured Alphaproteobacteria bacterium | reverse complement strand
TTTGTGTTGCTTTTTTTATTGCATCAGGAACTTGTTTTGCTTTAGCATGACCAACACCAATTGAACCGGCATAGTTACCCACAACAACTAAGGCTGAAAATGCAAATCTTCTACCACCTTTTACTACTTTGGTTATCCTGTTTATTGAGACCAATTTATCTTTGAATTCTATATTTTCCATTTTAATTATTAAAAAGTTAAACCTCCTTTTCGTAAAGTTTCTGCAAAAATTTTAATACGACCATGGTATTTATATCTGCCTCTATCTAAATATACTTTTGTAATCTTTTTTTCTAAGGCCTTTTTAGTTAATATCTCAGCTACATGTATGGATAAATCTGCTTTTTTTTTATTGGTTAATTTTTCACCTATAGACGTTGCTGATACTAAAGTTTTTTTATTTTTATCATCTACAATTTGTGCAGATATGTTTTTAGATGATCTATAAACAGTAAGCCTAAATCTTTCTTTATTAATTTTTTTAAGCTTTCTCCTTATCCTTTGTGCTCTTTTTTTATAAATAATATTAGTCATTCTATTTCTTTTTGCCTTCTTTTCTTAAAATATACTGACCTTTTTCTCTAATTCCTTTTCCTTTATAAGGTTCTACAGGTTTTAACATTTTTATCTCAGCAGTTACTTTTCCGACCAGTTGTTTATCTGTGCCCATAATTTTGATTATAGTGCTTTTTTCAACGGTAAGTTTTATACCATCTGGTATTTTATATGAAACGTCGTGACTAAATCCAATCTGCAAACTCAATATATTGCCTTTTAAATTTGCCCTAAATCCCACTCCATTTAATTCTAGTGTTTTTTCATGTCCTGTAGACACACCAACAATAGCACTATTAATAACGCTTCTAGTGGTTCCCCACATAACGTTTAAAGATTCATTTTTTTTTATGAGCTGTAAAAGCAAACTCTTGTTGTTATCGATAGTAGCAGTAAAAATTTTGTCATTGATTGTTAATTCTCTTGAACCTTTAGGTCCCGTAAAAATTAATTTTCCACTTTCAAGTTTAACTGTAGTTCCTTCTGGTATTAATATATGTTTTTTTCCAAGTTTAGACATAAAATTTTAAAATACTCTACAAATTATCTCTCCACCAATATTTTTTGATCTGGCATCATTATCAGACATGATTCCCATAGATGTAGATACAATCGCTATACCTAATCCGCTCTGAATTCTTGGTATGCTGTCTGCTTTTGTATAAATTCTTCTGCCTGGTTTTGATATTCTTCTTATTTCCTTTATTACAGGTAGTCCATTATTATATTTTAGATTTATAATTAAAGACCCTCTTTTTTTTGTATCAGATAAAAATTTATAATCTGATATATATCCTTCTTCTTTTAATACATCTAAAATTCTTGCTCTAAATTTAGAACTGGGAATACTTACAGTATTCAATGTTCTTAATTGAGCATTGCGAATTCTGGTAATCATATCTGCTATTGGATCTGTAAAACTCATTTATTCTCCTTCATAATTTACCAACTTGACTTAGTCATACCTGGAATTTTTCCACCTAAAGCTAAATCTCTAAGGGCAATCCTGGAAATTCTCAGCTTTCGATATACACCATGAGGCCTTCCCGTTATCTCACATCTATTTCTAATTCTTGTTCTTGCTGAATTTCTTGGTATTTTTGCTAATTTTA
>CAYNCC010000110.1:0-3122 GCA_964396035.1 uncultured Alphaproteobacteria bacterium | reverse complement strand
CCATATTCGCTCAAAGATATTTCTCTTAAGTTTAAAAATTCAACTTCTCATATTTTTAATGCTCATCAAATAGAATCTATTCTTGATCGCCTTACTTCTTTTGATACTGAATCTGATATTTCTGGATTTCTTTCTTTATTAGATGTTTCTGGTTAGGGATATTGTTCTATTGAGTTCTTCAAAGCTTAAATCTCCAGGAGCAAAATTACGAAACCTTATCAATAATGATCACTCTCTAATTGTTCCTGGCGTTTCTTCGCCAATTGTAGCTATGATTGCTCAACAGATAGGTTTTGATTCTTTATATATTTCTGGTGCGGCAACTTCTACTAATTTAGGGTTGCCTGATGTAGGTCTAATCACAATGTCAGAAGTACTTGATCTTTCGTCTTCAATTATTAATAATGTGTCTCTTCCATTAATTGTAGATGTTGATACGGGATTCGGTGATGTGGTAAATGTTTCTCGAACTGTTAAATCTTTTGAACAAATAGGTGTTGCCGGTGTTCAATTAGAAGATCAAGTTTTACCTAAAAAATGTGGCCACCTTGATGGTAAACAGTTAGTGTCTCCTGAAGAAATGGCTGAAAAAATTATTATGGCTTCAAAATCAAGGGTTGATGATGATTTTGTTATTATTGCTCGAACTGATGCTAGGAGTGTTAATGGTTTTGATGATTCTATATTGCGAGCAAAATTATATTTAGAATCTGGCGCTGATGTAATTTTTCCTGAAGCCCTTGAATCTGAATCGGAATTTGTTGAATTTGCAAAAAAAATTGATGCGCCTTTATTGGCTAATATGACTGAATTTGGCAAATCACCATATCTTTCTGTTGAACAATTTGAAAATATGGGCTATACAATAATATTGTTTCCAGTAACTGTACTTCGCTCAATGCTTAAAGCAGCTGATTCTAGTTTACGTGAGCTTAAACTTAAAGGAACCCAAGTTAATTTAGTTGATAAAATAATGAAACGCTCTGAAATTTACGAAATCATTAACTATCGGGAGTTTGTAAATATTGAATAATAATGGATTCCTTGAATATAGCTATAAATGGGGTGTATGATTGATGTCTGATCAAATTAAAGTTCCTAAAGGTCTTGATGGCGTTCTAGTCGATGAAACCCTTATTTCATTAACTAAACCTGAGGGTAAATTAATTTACAGAGGTTATGATATCGATACTTTTGCTGAAAAGACTACTTTTGAGGAAGTCTCTTATCTTATTTTATATGGAAATCTTCCGACAAAAAAAGAATTACAAGTCTTCTCTGATAAATTAAAACAAGCTCGAATTCTTCCTGATCAATTTAATGAATCTTTACCATATGTTGTTAAATCTGCTAAACCGGTAGATTGGATTAAAACTGCAATATCACTTTATAGCTCATTAGATTTAACTTCTGATACTCTTTCTAAAGAAGAACTTCTAAGTAAATCAATTAATCTTATTGGTGCTTTTCCAGTTATTCTTGCTAATGGTTATAGGCTTTCACAAAATCAATCTCCTATTAATCCTAAAGATGATTTAGATCATTCATCTAATGCATTATATATGATGCGTGGTTCTGAGCCTGATTTACTTGAAGAACAAGCTTATGATCTGAATATGATTCTTTATGCAGATCATGATTTTAATGCATCTACTTTTACTACTAGAGTTGTAGCTTCTACTCTTACTGATATTTATTCTGCATCTATAGCTGCTTTATCTGCTCTCAAAGGCCCATTACACGGCGGTGCAATTGAAACTGCTATTGAAATGCTTATTGAAATTGGAGATAAGTCTAATGCAATTAAATGGATTGATGATCGATTGGATAATAAAGAAAAAATACCTGGATTTGGTCATCGAATATATCAAAAATTAGATCCTCGAACTGTTTTACATAAAAAGAATTTAGATAAATTAGCATTAAAAAATAATGACACTTCTTTAAGTGAATTATGCACTATTGTTGATGATCATATGTGGAAAACTAAACAATTACCTGCTAATTGTGATTTCTATGCTTCCCCTGTTCTTTATACTTTAGGATTACCTGTTGAATTATATACTGCGATCTTTGCTTCTTCTAGAGTTGTAGGATGGTGTGCTCATTATCTTGAGCAAGTTGAAAATAATAAATTAATGCGCCCTATTGCGGAATATGTTGGTCCTATTGATCTCACTTATGTTCCTATAGATCAACGAAGTTAATTCTTTATTTATCAATTAATCTAGTATTCTTAATTATATTTGTGCAAAATTGTATATTATGCTCGCGTAAGATTTCTCAAGACCCGATAATCCATGAATCATTCCATCTTTAGCTTTAAATCCTTCAATAACTAGATATTCATCAGGAGAATGTGCTCTTCCTCCATGTCCTAAGCCTCCTACTACACATGGTAAATTAAGTGGTTCTCTTGAAAAATGTGAGAGTGGTAATGCTCCACTCGATGGATGTAAAATATATTTTGCGTCAAATTCTTCATATGTTTTAATTACTGATTTAGCTAATTCTGAATTAAAATCTGATTTACTCCATGTATATCCTCCAATAGCTTGAACATTAACATCATTATATCCATTAATTTCAAGATGTTTTTTAATTTTAATTAATATCTCTTCAGGTTCTTGTTCTGGCACTAAACGTATACTATGTTTAGATGTGACTTTATGTGGTAACTGAGTTCCTGCACCTGGGCTAGTTAATCCTCCATATATTCCATCTAAATTCATAATACTGTTAAAGAATTTGTTAATCAATACTTGTTGTCCTTTTTCATCATTCATGAATACTTTTACTTTATTCTGCTTTTTTTCAGTTTCGAGTTCATAATGTTCAAGCATTTTATCTATTAATACTAAATCTTCTTTTGTTGGAGGTATTATATTATCATACCACCCTTCAATTTCTATCTTATTTCCATTATTACTGATTAATGTTGAAAGCATTTCTATGTGTCTCCAAGCTGGACTATCGATATGCATTTTCATTCTTCCATGTATATCAAATTCAGTTGGTCCTCTACCCCATCTGGCTCCACTAGTTTCTAATACGACGTATAATATTCCTTCTGAACCTGTTCTTATTTGTGATAAACCGTCTAGAGTAATTTCTCTACCTGG
>CAYNCC010000109.1:0-3184 GCA_964396035.1 uncultured Alphaproteobacteria bacterium | reverse complement strand
TCAACATTATTACATAGTGTAGGTCTTCCAAATAATCCTTCTTGCACTGGGAAAGGAGGCTTGTGTCTTGGATATCCTCTTTTTCCTTCAATACTCTCAAGCATTGCTGATTCTTCACCACAAATATAAGCTCCAGCGCCTCTTCGAATAATTAATTTACAATGTTTTGTTAAATTTTCTTTTTCAATTTTCTCTATTTCTTTTTTTAAAATTTCATTTACAAAAGGATATTCATCTCTTAAATAAATATAACATACCTCTGCTTCTACAACCCATGCAGCTATTAAAGTGCCTTCTAAAAAACGATGCGGATCAGTTTCCATGCAAAATCTATCTTTAAATGTACCTGGTTCACCTTCATCGGCGTTTACAGCCATTAATCTTGGAGCTGGCTCATTTCTAGTAAGTTTCCATTTTAAACCAGTAGGAAAACCAGCACCTCCTAGGCCTTTAAGTTTTGAATCTTCTATTATTTTAATAACTTGGTTAGGACTTATCTTTTTTGATAAACAATCTTTTAAAAGTTTGTAACCTCCATTTTTTTTATAATTTTTTAGACCTACATACTCATTTATTTTTGGAGAAAAATTCTTTTTCTTTATTATTTTTTCAATTTTTTTTTCATTTGCATGATCTACATGTTTATGACCAATTTCTAAGACTGGCGCAGTATCACATCGTCCCATACACGGTGCTGGAACCACTCTCACATTTTTATTTTTATATTTTTTTTTTAAATTATCTAAAAGTTTTTTTGCCCCCATCATTTCACAAGTAACTGTATCACAAACTCTAATAGTTATATCCGAAGGTTTATCATCATTATCAATAATGTCAAAATGAGCATAGAAAGATGCAACTTCATATACCTCTGCTAAAGGCATTTTCATTTCATTTGCTAGTGCTGTTAAATGTTTAGAAGACAAACACTTATATTTATCTTGAATAAGATGAAGATTCTCAATTAAAAGGTCTCTATCTTTTGATTTATTCTTTAACAATTCTTGGATTTCATTTTCAGATTTTTCATCAATCACTCTCCCTTTAGGAAAGAAAAGTTTTTTCTCTTTTTTTCTTCCTAAAGTTCCATCTTTTAAGATTTCAATTTTATTTTTCATAGTTAAATTAAAAATAAGCCATAATAATTACATAGTTTTTTTCAAAAAAAAAAATTATTTTAAATAAAATTTAACTATTTTTAACGATTTGTAACTGAATTTTTAAACCATTTATCGTTTTTTTTCCTACATTTTCAAAATTTACAGTTATAACTTCACCTATTTTTGATTGCACTTGGCCTAATCCCCATTTTTTCTTTATTGGGTGTGTTACATACATTCCGGGAATAATAAGGTCATTCATAAAATTGCAATATTTATTTTATAATTTTTTTATTGAGTTTTTTTACATATATGAATATATTCTTTTTTTTAAAATTATTTTAATAGAAATATAATGAAATCTAAAACTAAAACATCTTCAACATATAAGCCATCTAATAAAGAGCCATTTATGAATGCTAAACAAAAAGAGTATTTTAGAAAAAAATTAAATAATTGGAAAGATTCTCTATTAAAAGAGTCCAATCAAACTATTGCTAATTTAAAACAAGATAACGAAGTAACAGGTGATTTTGGTGACTTAGCATCCGCAGAAACGGAGAAATCTATTGAACTTCGAACAAGAGATAGAGAAAGAAAACTTATATCAAAAATTGATGAAGCTTTAAAGCGTTTAGACGAAAATACATATGGTTTCTGTGAAGTAACTGGTAAGCCTATAAGTTTAAAACGACTTGAGGCTCGACCAATAGCAACTTTAAGTATAGAAGCTCAAGAAATGCATGAAGAAAAAGAGGATTTAATTAAAGACTAATATTGCTAATCTCTTTTGATTCGTTTTTTTTTTTAATTTTCAAACTTCTTATATTACTTGTAATTTTTCTATTTTTTTTACTTGAAAATGAGAACAAAGGTGGTACATAATAAAGATATTATTTATTATTTAATTTTAATAGGGAGTTTAAAATGAAAAAGCCAGTATTGAAAACAATAGACGGAAAGATGCAATTATCAGAAAAAGATAAAAAAATTAAAGATCAATCATTAGATACAGCCTTATCTCAAATTGAACAAGCATATGGTAAGGGCTCTATAATGAAATTGGGGGATAATAAACAAAATGTTGATATAGAAGTTGTGTCAACAGGCTCTATAGGTTTGGATATAGCCTTGGGCATTGGAGGTCTTCCAAGAGGTAGAATTGTTGAGATTTATGGACCAGAAAGTTCTGGAAAAACAACTTTAGCAATACATGCAATAGCAGAATGTCAAAAAAAAGGAGGAACTTGTGCATTTATTGATGCTGAACATGCCCTAGATCCATCCTATGCAAAAAAATTAGGTGTTGATATAGAAAGCTTGTTAATTTCACAACCCGATTCAGGTGAACAAGCGCTTGAAATATCTGAAACATTAGTAAGATCAAATGCAGTTGATATTTTAGTTGTTGATAGTGTAGCAGCGCTTGTGCCTAAAGCTGAATTGGAAGGTGATATGGGTGATTCTCATATGGGATTACAAGCAAGATTGATGAGTCAAGCTTTACGTAAACTAACATCATGTATTTCACGTTCTAAATGTATTGTTATATTTATTAATCAAATAAGAATGAAGATAGGAGTAATGTTCGGAAACCCTGAAACAACATCAGGCGGAAATGCTCTTAAATTTTATTCATCTGTTAGGCTTGATATTCGAAGAATAGGAGCAATTAAAGACAAAGATCAAATTATTGGTAATCAAACACGTGTTAAAGTAGTTAAAAACAAACTTTCTCCACCATTTCGTGTAGTTGAATTTGATATTATGTATGGAAGAGGAATATCAAAACTTGGCGAATTAATTGATTTAGGTTCGGAAGCTGGCGTGATTGACAAATCAGGAACTTGGTATTCATTTAACGGAGAAAGAATTGGCCAAGGAAAAGAAAACGCTAAGAAATTTCTTTTTGAAAAAAAAGAAATTGCTTCAAGTATCCATAAGTCAATTCTTGAAGCTGGTGGCATAGTAACTGAAAAAATGATGGAAGGAAAAAAGGAAGAAAAAAATACAACGGAAACTTCTGTTGAAGAACCGCAACAAACTAAATAATTTTTATTGCTAATTAAATTTGCTTGGTACAT
>CAYNCC010000108.1:1219-3193 GCA_964396035.1 uncultured Alphaproteobacteria bacterium | reverse complement strand
AACGATGTTATCATTTGGATCTTCTACAATGTTTTTGTTTGAAATTTCAAGTATTTCTTTAATCTCAGCATCTACATTTGGTGCTTTTCCTTGTTTACCTTTGGTTTTTAGATATTTTCCAATTTCTACTACAATGCTATCAATTTTTGCAACACGATCTTCAGAAATTTCTATAGGAGATTCCCACTGTGTATGAGCATCTTTGCCTGAATTTTCTGCAATAGTTCTAGCAATTGTTTCATAAAATCTTTGTCCAAAACTTGTATTCCATGAATGAACAGTTGAGAATATTCTTCTATCTTTCTCTGGAATAACAGATGCAGCTGCAATACTTTTATCAAGATTTTTTTTTACTTTGAATGCTTTTAGTTTTGCCTCAAACATTCCAAATAGTAATTCCTCTAATGCTTTCTTTTGATCAGATGAAAGACCCATAGAAATGAAAAGTGCTTGTCTGATATGAGGCCATCGGTTCACCTCTGACGATCTAGTATTCCTTAATCTTCTTTTGGATTGGAATTTTTGCTACTAGTTTTGGTGACATTAGTGATGCATACAACGATGTTGCAAGTGCAGTTGCAAGCTTGACAGGAATTGCGTTTCCAATTTGACGGTACTGTGATGAATTACTTCCAACAAATTTTATTAAATCAAAAGATTTAAAACGTATTGCATATTCTCTAATTGTAAATGGTCTTAGTTCTTCAGGATGGCATCTCTCTGTCATCTTTTGACCAGGTGATGTTGTGAGTGTGAGACATGGCTCATCCCATGAAATTCTTCTTCCCATTCCACGCCTACCACCAGTGGAGTAGAAACTCTTTCCCATGTATTTTTTCTGTACTTTTGTTGGCATGTCTACCCATGCCCCGCCAGGTGGAACATGTGACATCATCTTCTTTTTTTCGTCAGAATATTGCTCGCCTGGCGACTTTGGAACGTTCTTCAGACCATCCCTCAATGTTACAATCTTTTTTGATGGCTTTGGGTACTGGAACCTCATCCCATCCTTTGTACCGATGAATATGATCCGCTTTCTCTTTTGCGGTACCTTATAGTCCAAAGCGTTTAGTATCTTGTATTGTACGTCATAACCGAAAGATGAAAGAACATTCATTATTGTAGCCAACGTTCTGCCGTTGTCATTTCGAATTATTGCCTCTACATTTTCTGCGAGGAATATTTTTGGTTTAATCTCTTTTACAGCTCTTGCAAATTCGTAAAATAGTGTTCCCCTTGTATCGTTGAACCCAAGTTTGTTTCCTGCATGGCTGAAAGCCTGACATGGAAATCCACCTGTGACAACATCCGCCTTCATTCCTTTGAAGCTAACTTTCTGTATATCAGCTTCAACAACATTCCATTTTGGTCTGTTAGTACTTAGTGTCTTGATGCAGTCCTTGTCAATATCTAAAAGCATCTTTGTATCAAAACCTGCTTTTTCTAATCCCAATGCCATTCCTCCTGCACCAGCGAAGAGCTCGATCACTGTAGGTTTCTTAGATGCCATGCATATTCTCTGTATTAGGGTGTTTTTACTTTTTTGTCTGTAGAAGATAAAGCACGGGCCCGAAGGGCTTCGATCCCTTGACCATTGGATTAGAAGTCCAACACTCTATCCATGCTGAGCTACAGGCCCAAAAAAATTCTACTGTTGCATCATTAATCTGTTACAGTAAACGGGCTTGGCAGGATTTGAACCCACGACCTGGTGGTCCGAAGCCACCCGCTCTATCCATGCTGAGCTACAAGCCCGATTAAGTCTAATCAATGCCGTATTTTTTGCTTCCCAAGTTTCTTTGAAAACGGATCCCAAATTAATTCCATAAAAGTAGTACAACCCTTCGGATCCACTACTATCCTCTTTTAAGAAAGGATCCAACTTATCTATCATAATTTGATCCAAGATCTATGTGCTTGAATTGGATGATGAAAAGGTAAAGGAAAAAATTGAAACCTTAATTGCAAAATTAA
>CAYNCC010000108.1:0-1209 GCA_964396035.1 uncultured Alphaproteobacteria bacterium | reverse complement strand
ATTTGATTAATTGTTACTGGAGATAACAAGGGACACGTCTACGAGAAGAAAATTGTAAAAATTCTGAAAAAGAAAAATCTCTTGCCAGATGGTTCTTTTGGTGCCGGTTCCGGTCCTGGAACCGATGTAGTTTTCTTGCATAAGAAAAAAAAATACAAATTAGAAATTAAAAATAGTGTGACCGCCCCTGATTATGGACAGAAAAGGCTTATTCCGTATCTTAGTGGAAAAACGTGGAAATGGGATTGGGCTCCTGGTGTAATTGATGAAAAAATTACAAAATACTACACAAGCATAGGAATCTTGGATTATCTAAATAAGAAAAATATCATACCAAACAAGTACAGGAAAAAAGATGACACTCTTACACATGAAGATGTAAAAGAGGATCAGAAAAATTTTGAAGATAAGACATATGAAATTGGCAATGAGGCTTTTGTAAAATTTTATGAAGATAAGGCTGATTATGTTCAGATCGGTAAAGGCTTTGGGTTGTTTTATTTAAAAAATGATAAAGCGAAACTAGGAACTGAAAAATTTGAGGGAGGATTCATCTTACGATTTAGAGCAAAAAGACATACAACAAAAAACAATCATTGTTACAGTTTTTTTGCAGTTTTAAAATGTAAAAAAGTGCTTAAAAGATCAAAATACAATTTAGAAGAAGGACTGAATAGCAATTTTCCTCTAATCAAGCCATGACTAAATTAGAGATTCAGGATTATACGTTTGATCATGTATGTGAGATAATTCCAAACTTGGATGATGAGGGAAATGCAGTTGAAATCCTCCCACAATCACAATATGAGAATAAAAAAAATCTTGGTTTGAATAAATATGGTAAAGGTCCATTCTGTAAATTCACTATTGATAGAAAATATTCTGGAAAAACAGGCGTATATGTGATTTTAGTGAATGATGACATTCAGTATATTGGCGAATGTGATGATTTTTTTAAGCGATTTGGAATGGGTTATGGGAATATTTCGCCCAAAAATTGTTTTCAAGGTGGCCAATCAACAAATTGTCGAATTAATTCTGATATATTATCTCTATTCAAATTAAAAAAAAGCATACAATTGTATTTTTTGGAAACTAATGATAGATTCAAAATTGAGCACGAATTAATAGTCAACCAGAATCCTCCGTGGAATAAAACATCAGTAAAACCATCAAAAATCAGTTAAAGCATGATTCTCATCTAGCATA
>CAYNCC010000107.1:0-3215 GCA_964396035.1 uncultured Alphaproteobacteria bacterium | reverse complement strand
AATTTATTTTCTGAAGTTCCCGTTGCAATTACTTTAGCCCCCATTTTCTGACCAAGTTGGACCGCGGCCATGCCAACACCTCCTGTGGCTCCATGGACAAGTAAATTTTCTCCAGGCTGGAGTTCACCCCTTCTCACTAGAGATACATAGGCTGTCATGTAGGCTGTTTGAAATGAAGCAGCTTCTTTAAAATCTAGGCTTTCAGATTTTAGCTGAGGACCACTTTCAGGAACTATTACATAATCTGAAAAGGCTCCATTCCCCCATGAACCAAAGGTTATCTCGTCTCCAACTTTAAATTTTGTAACTTCAGAACCTATTTCCTGAACTATTCCTGCTCCTTCCATACCCAAGACAAAAGGGAGGTCAGGTTTATGCTGGTATTTTCCTTGAGTCATTAACAGATCTGGAAAGTTTACCGAAGCTGCTTTAACTTTAATAAGAATTTCTTGGGGCAAAATTTCTGGTAGATCTAATTCCTGTAAAGATACCCCAGAAAGATCTTCTGTTAACGATTCACAGACCAAGGCTTTTGTTTTCATATTTTTTTTATTAGTTCTTCATGTCTGAACCATAAATTAAAAGCCCATTTTTCACCTTCAAGGACTGGCATACCTCCGTGCAGAGCATTGGGGTTTGGCTCGAGAGTTCCCTTTTTACAAAGATGAAATACAACAATTTTTCCTCTTTCAGGTGAAACTATTTTTTCTAGATTCGGAAAACTTGTTTCTCCCCCTTTAATGACATCACTTAAGTAGGCTATCGCAGTAACAACCCTCTGACCCCCGTTCTTCAGATAAGGTAGATAACCTTTATCGTCTGGATCAAAAGTATCTAAGTGAGGCTGATATTCTTGAGAATCTTCGTAATGAAGTACTTGGAAAGCTTCAGCATGAGAGCTAGGGATTTGCACTAATTCAGCTATTCTATTAGCCACTGCTAATGTAACCGAGTCTTGAGTATGACCAACCCAGCAACTACTGCTGGTTCTTCTGTTATCCAAACCATCTTTTCTTTTTTCCCTATCATCATAACCACTCACTCTGGATCTTTTTAGGTTGTCAGCTGCAATCTCTATAAAATGTTGACACTCTGCATCAGTTAACACTCCTTTTAAGGTAAAAATGAGAGGATCGTGAAAAATCATCTCCATTTCATAATTGCCTAATTCTAATTTCATTATTCCTTTTTTTGTTTTGCTGCTTTGGCAATAGAATCTGAATCCTGTTGAAACATCATTTTTAAACTCTCTTTAGTCGGCTTTTGTGAAAATGTCCTCTCATCCTTGCCTACATCCATTCCTTTTCTTACTGCAGGTCTATTTTTCATGGTATCGAACCAGCGTCGCACTTCCTTAAATTTATTTAGATCCACTTCGTATCTTTTATAAGCAGTAACCCAAGGAAAAGATGCCATGTCAGCTACTGAGTAGTCCCCGGCTAAATATTCTCTTTCAGTGAGAATATTATTCATGACACCTAAAAGTCTGTCGTATTCATTTTTATAACGTTTTTCTGAGTATGAATGGTCACCAGGAAAATTTGGTGCATAATTTACAAAGTGGCTGACCTGACCTGCCATAGGCCCTAGGCCACCAACCTGCCAAAATAACCATTCCAACACTTTAATCCTATCTATTTGAAGAGATGGAAGAAATTTACCAGTTTTTTCTCCCAAATAAAGCAGTATTGCTCCTGATTCGAAGACACTAATCTTTTCTCCTTTAGGACCATCATCATCAACTATTACAGGCATTCTATTATTAGGACTGATTGCTAAGAATTCAGGCTTAAATTGATCTCCTTTCCCTAAATTTACAGGAATGATTCTGTAAGGAAGTGAACACTCTTCCAGCATTATGGTAATTTTCCATCCGTTAGGAGTGGGTGCATAGTAAAGATCAATCATTTTTTTATTTCACCTTGTATATATAATATTTCTCTTAAAGTAGTATAAAAAATAAGTGAAAGCAAAACAAAACTTCAACCCTGACCAGAAAGTCATCAATCATTTATTGGATTTAAATAAAAAAAGAGAACTTTTAGTTCTAGAAAAAGAATTAATCTTTCACCTTAAAGAATTTAGAGACTCTCCTTTCCTGCATAACCTGTTGGGTGTAACTTTATCTAAGCAAGGTAGGATTAAAGAAAGCTTAGGACATTTTAATCAAGCGATTAAGGGTGCAGAAAAAAAGTCTGTTTATTTAATCAATTTGGCAATATCTCTCTCAAAAATGGATCGAGTTGATGAAGCTATCAATGCTTTTACTAGGTCTATAGATTTAGATGGATCGAATTTTAAAGCACACTTCTTGCTTGGAAACGCTCTCAGGAAAGCACACAGAATTGATGAGGCAGTAATTTCCTATGATAATGCTATAAAAATAAATCCAAGTCATACAGAAGCACTTATTGGTAAAAGTCTTAGTCTAAAAAATTTAGGAAAATTTGAGCAATCTTTAGAAATTTGTAAAAAAGCTATTGATATTCGGCCTGATTTTGGATTTGCTCATCGGCATATAACTGCAATGTTGACTTATGAAGATGCTAAAGATCCACACATAGCTGAGATGGAGTCTATTTACAATCAGAATTCTTTACAATTAGCAGATAGGATTCAATTAGCTTTTGGTCTAGGCAAGTGTTTTGAAGATGTTAAAAATTATAAAAAAGCTTTCTTTTATCTCAATGAAGGCAATAAGCTTCATAGAAAAACCATTGAATATACTACTGAAAGTAGAAAAGAGCGGGTCTCTGATATAAAAGCGAATTTCACAAAAGACTTCTTTAACTCTTCCCAAGAGTTATCAAAACAAGGTAAGAAAATAATATTTGTATTAGGTATGCCAAGGTCTGGCACTTCTTTGGTAGAACAGATTTTAGCTAGTCATTCCAGGGTTTATGGGGCTGGTGAAAAAGGCTTTCTTAGTAAAATGACATTCAAAGCCTTATTTCCTATCGAAGAAGTCTCTTTTCCTAGAAATCTAAGTCTACATGATCAAAAATCTTTCGATAATCTAGGGAGAGATTATATTCGAATGATAGAAAACTTAGGGAAGGACGAAGGTAGGTTGGTTGTTGATAAGATGCCATATAATTTTGAACACATTGGAGTAATACATAAGGCTTTACCTGAAGCAAAAATTATTCTTTGTGAGCGCGATCCTTTGGATAACTGTTTTTCAATTTTTAAAGCAAAATTTGGAGCAAAAAATG
>CAYNCC010000106.1:0-3222 GCA_964396035.1 uncultured Alphaproteobacteria bacterium | reverse complement strand
GTTTTATGATTAAATTTACGTTCAATTTCTTCAAAAGATTCGCAAATTGCATTTCTTAGCTCTTTAAACCAGTTTTCTACTTCTTTTTTCTTTTTTTCTGAATTTATGACCATAGTTAATTATATAAAGTTAGAATTGATTAATTTTAAAAATGAAATATTTTCATTAGTATAATTAAATTTTTTTAAAGTAATTATTCATTCTATATAAAAATTAATTGATTTATAAAACTAAAATATACAAATTGAAAAAAGATAGAAGAAATTTCTTAAAATTAACTACCACATCTATGGCAGCGGTGGGGACTGCTTTTGCTGTTTGGCCATTTATTGATTCTATGAATCCTTCTGCTGATGTTTTAGCTCTTGGAACAAAAGAAGTTGATTTAAGTAATATAGAAAAAGGGACAAGTAAAACTATTAAATGGAGAGGCAAGCCTGTTTTTATTAAGCATAGAACAGAAGCAGAAATACAAGATGCACAAAAAGTAGATTTAAGTCAATTAAGAGACCCTGAAAAGGATGAAGATAGAGTTATAGATCCAAAATGGCTTATTGTCGTTGGGGTATGCACACATCTTGGATGTATTCCAAAAGGTCAAATGAATGGAGAAATTAAGGGAGATTTTAATGGATGGTTTTGCCCCTGCCATGGATCTCATTATGATTTATCTGGTAGAGTAAGAAAAGGGCCAGCCCCTAAAAACTTAGAAGTGCCTAAATATAGTTTTATCAATAAAAACAAATTAAAAATAGGGTAAATGGCTAAAAAATTTAAAAATAAAACAATAGAATGGTTAGAATATAGACTTCCAATATTCAGTGTTTTAAGAGAAGCACTAGTAGATCATCCAACACCAAGAAATTTAAATTACTGGTGGAATTTTGGCTCTTTGGCTGGCATTACTTTGATCATTATGATTGTTTCTGGATTAATGTTATCTATGCATTATATCGCTCATACAGATTTAGCTTTTGATAGTGTTGAGCATATAATGAGAGATGTTAATTATGGTTGGTTAATACGGTATATCCATAGTGTAGGAGCATCAATGTTCTTTTTTGTTGTTTATATTCATATATCCAGAGGTTTATACTATGGTTCTTATAAGTCCCCAAGAGAAGTTCTATGGTGGTTAGGTATAATAATTTTTCTTTTAATGATCGCTTCAGCTTTTTTAGGCTACACGCTTCCATGGGGTCAAATGAGCTTTTGGGGAGCAACTGTTATAACAAATTTATTCTCTGCTATTCCTTTAATAGGCGATAATATTGTAACGTGGTTATGGGGAGGATATTCTGTAGATAACCCAACATTAAATAGATTTTATTCCCTACATTTTTTAATTCCTTTTTTAATTGTAGGAATTGTTTTTTTTCATATTGTAGCTTTACACAAATTTGGTTCAAATAATCCAACAGGAATAGATTTGCATTTAAAGAAGGAAAAAATTCCGTTTCATCCTTATTATACAATTAAAGACTTTTTTGGTTTTGGTATTTTTTTTATTATTTTTAGTATTTTTGTTTTCTTTATTCCAAATGTTTTAGGTCATCCAGATAATTATATACCAGCAGATCCATTGGTAACACCAACACATATTGTTCCAGAGTGGTATTTTTTACCATTTTACGCAATTTTGAGAGCCATTCCATTTAAATTATTTGGTGTTCTTGCAATGTTAGGAGCTATTTTTATCCTTTTTGCTTTACCTTGGTTAGACACTTCTAAAGTTAAAAGTTGCAGATTTAGACCAATTTATAAACAATTTTATTGGATTTTTATTTTTAATTTTTTTATTTTAGGTTGGGTTGGATCAAAAGTTCCAGAAGGACATTATCTTATAATAAGCAGAATATGTACTGCATATTATTTTATACATTTTTTAATTATTTTACCAATATTGGGAAAATTTGAAAAAACTTTACCAACGCCAATAAATATTTTTGAAACTTCAAAATATAAAAAGTGATATTTTTATGAAAAAAAAATTATTTATTTTATCAATTTCTTATTTTTTAATCTTTATTGGGTGTTTATATGCATTAGAAGATATTCCTTTAAAAAAACAAAAATGGACTTTTGAAGGACTATTTGGAAGATATGAGAATGCTTCTTTACAAAGAGGTTTACAAGTATATCAAGAAGTGTGTTCTATTTGTCATGGGGTTAAAAGACTTCGTTTTAGGGAATTAAAAAATTTAGGATTTACTGAAACACAAATTAAAGAATATGCTTCTACTTTTGAGATCTTAGATGGACCCAATGAGATGGGAGAATTATTTATACGACCTGGCGAACCTAGCGATACATTCATATCACCTTATAAAAATAAAGAAGAAGCAACAGCAGCATTTGGAGGAGCATATCCGCTTGATTTGTCACTAATAACAAAGGCTAGAAAAGGTGGAGCAAATTATATTTATTCATTATTAACTGGATATGAAGAAAACATTCCGAAAGATTTTAATTTAAGTGATGGGCTTTATTATAATTTATATAAAGATGGAAGAGTTATAGCAATGCCGCCACCTCTTTATGATGATGCTATCGAATATATTGATGGAACAAATGCAAGTCTTCATCAATTATCTTATGATATAGTTAATTTTTTGAATTGGGTAGCGGAACCAGAATTACAAAAAAGAAAATCATTAGGCTTAAAAGTTTTAATTTTTCTAATTGTTCTTACATTACTTTTATATGTAACAATGAAAGAAATATGGTCTAGAATTGAGAAATAATTTTTTATTAGCTTTTATTGGCGGAAGTGGCATTTATGAGATTGAAGGGTTAAAAAACCAAAAATGGATTAAAGTTAATACTCCTTGGGGATTGCCTTCAGATAAGATTTTTGCAGGAGAAGTGGATGGCAATAAAGTTTTATTCCTACCAAGACATGGCAGAACACATGTATATAATCCTAGTGAAATAAATTATAGAGCAAATATTTATGCACTAAAAAAATTAGGCACTACAGATATAATTTCACTTTCTGCTTGCGGATCATTGAAAGAAAAATTATCTCCCGGAACCTTTGTGCTTGTTGATCAATTTATAGACAAAACTGTTTCAAGAAAAAAAACATTTTTTGAGGATGGAATAGTAGCACATGTTTCAATGGCAAACCCAACAAGCAAACTAATTAGAAATGCATGTGAGGAAGTATTAAAAAAATTAAAAATAAAGTATCAAAATAAAGGAATTTATATTGCAATGGAA
>CAYNCC010000105.1:0-3240 GCA_964396035.1 uncultured Alphaproteobacteria bacterium | reverse complement strand
AATTGAGAAAAGAAAAGAATATGATAGAAATAAAAAGGGAAACAAGAGAAAGACTAAATAATGAAAATCTTTAACATAATATTTTTTTTAACTGTTATAATATTATTTAACCCTAATGCTTTTGGTCAAACAGAATTGGACTGTTCTCAATATAATACAAAAACTTGGTCAGGTTTAATGGATAAAATGAGATGTAAAAAAGGTTTGCCTCCAAAAGAAAAAAGAGAGATTAAAAAATTTGGTGATCTAAATCCCTTCAAAACAAAAACTACTAATTCCGGAGAGAGCATTCAAAAAATAAAACTTGAATGCCATGAATATTCTACAAAAACTCTAGTAGGTTTAATTGGAAAAATTAAATGTAAGCAAAATTAATGGATATTGAAAATAAATTAAAAGAGTTGAATATAAAATTACCTAATGCACCGGAACCTGTTGGTGCATATGTTGCTTTTAAAAAAATTGATAAATTGCTTTTTATATCAGGTCAACTTCCAATCGACTTTGATGGAAATATGATTAAAGGTAAAATTGGAAAAGATTTAACCCTTGAGGATGGACAAAAAGCTGCAAAACTATGTGCTATAAATATATTAGCACAAGCCAAAAAAGCTATGAATGGAGATCTTAATAAAATTAAAAATTGTATAAAGATTACTGGATTTGTAAATTCTATTGATAATTTTATAGATCAACCCAAAGTTATAAATCCTGCTTCTGAAACTCTATCTGAAATCTTTGGAGATAAAGGAAAACATGCTAGAGCTGCTGTGAGTACTAACTCTCTACCTTTAGGTGCTGCTGTAGAAATCGATGCAATTTTAGAAGTAAACTAAAATTATATAAATGCTTTTACTAACCCTGTTGCACCTTTAATGTGTCTTTTAATATCCTCTAAGCTTCTAAGCTTTAAAATTCTTTTGAAAATATAACTAGGCCTTAAATAAAATTTCCTAAACGCATAACGTTGCATATCCTCAAGTTCTTTTACACTAGTATAACCTGAAGGTAGCCAGGTTACACTTTCAGTTGTATATTCCTCAAGTTCGTTTGAAACAAATTTACCCCATTTTCCCTGTTTAATTTCTTTAGCTAATTGAGTGCCAGGATAAGGACAAGCTATAGCGAATTGTGCATAGTCAGGATCAAGCTCTATTGCATTTTGAACAGTTTGCCTTGCTAATTCGGGAGTCTCCCCAGGCAATCCAATCACAAAAGAACCTATAACTTCTATTCCTGCATTTTTAGTCCATTGTGCCACTTGTTTCATTCTTTCAAAATCTCTATTTTTTCTATGTGTAAGCATATTCTTTGCTAAAACTTCTACACCTGTTTCATAGCCATAAAATATATTCCAACATCCGGCCTTCGACATTAATTTAAGTATTTCTTCATCTACGGTATTAACAGCTGCAAAACAAGACCAGCATACATCTAGATCAGCTTTCATTAACAAATCTAGAAACTCCTTCATCCATTTTTTGTGATAACTTAAAGTATCATCCCAAAAAGATATTTCTTTAACTCCAAACTTTTCAACACAATGTTTTATTTCGTCGATTACTTTTTGTGGACTTCTTCTACGGGTTTTGGTGCCAGCTTGGTCACAAAAAGTGCAAAAATAGGGACATCCTCTAATCACAAGCATGTTGGTTAATGGTAATTTTTTGTAATGATGCGGAACTGGTATGTACCTTTCCATAGGAAATAAATCTCTTGCTGGTAAGGGTAGCTCATCTAAATCGTTAATAATTTCGGTTGGCAAATTTTTAATAACAACATTGTTCTTTTTATAAATAATTCCTTTGATTTTTTTCAACATCGCAGAATCTTGTAAGAAAGAATCTCTATCAAATTTTTTGATTGAGTATTCATTAACAATTTGATGCATTATGTATTCACCATCCAAACCATAGGAAATAATATCAAAAATATCATACTGATTTGCTGTTTCAATTCCTGCAACATTTGCATGTGAACCACCAACAACAGTCAATTTATTTGGCAATTTATTTCGTATTTTCTTTCCAATTTCTACTGCCCGAGCAAGAGAGTAAGTCGTTGTTGAAAAACCAATTATTGCAGGATCCTTATTAACTATTATTTCATATACTTTATCAGCATCTATTCTTTAGGTAGGACAATCAAGAACACCGACCCCATATCCTTTTTCCCTCAAAAAACCTGCTAAACTAGCAATACCAAGTGGAATTAAGTCACCTCCAAATTCACCCATATCCTCTTTTCCATATCTTTCAGCAATTGTCGATGGAGGATGGATTAAAAGAACATCGATCTTTCCATTTTTTGGTGCAAAACCTCTTTCAATTAGCTCTTCCGTTGAGAGTTCTTTATTTTTTTTTAATTTTTTAGAAAAAAAATTCATATAGTCAATTTAAAACACTTTTACAATTAAGTAAATCTATCTACCTATTGAGTAATAATTTAAACCCATTTTCTTCATTTTATCAACTGAATAAAGGTTTCTCATATCATAAATTTTAAATTTCTTTTTTTTGGACAATTTTTTAAAATCTAGAGCTTTAAATTCCTCCCACTCTGTGTGAATTATAACAATGTCAACATTATTACACGCTTTATCGATCTTATTGCAAAATAATATGTTTTTTAATTTAGCAAATTCCCTTTTTTCTCCGGAAGGATCATAATAATTAATTTTTGCTCCTTTTTTCAACAAATATGGTATCATGAAAAGGCTAGAAGATTGTCGCATATCATCAGTATTAGGTTTGAAAGTAACTCCCAAAAAAGCAATTTTTTTATTTTTAATTTTACCAGATAAAATTTTTTTAACCCTTTTTGTTAAAAAAATTCTACGTTTTTCGTTTTGGAAAACAAGATCCACCATAAGCAGGACCGGGACGTAAAAAACGACCTCCGATTCTTTGATCTAAACCCATACCTACAGAAACATCTTCAATATTAACACCAGTTTTCTCACATAAATTTGCTATTTCGTTTATATAAGATATTTTTGTCGCCAAAAATGCATTTGAAGCATATTTTATTAGTTCGGCGCCTCTTCTATTTGTTGAAAAAAATTTTGCTCCCTTTTTGATTAAAGGCTCGTATAAAAATTCTAATTTTTTTGTAATTCTTTTATTATTAGACCCAATAATTATTCTATCCGGAAATCTGAAATCTCTTATAGCCTCTCCTTCACGTAAAAATTCTGGATTAGAAACAACATCAAATAATTTTTTTTTTCTTTTTCTTAAA
>CAYNCC010000104.1:0-3242 GCA_964396035.1 uncultured Alphaproteobacteria bacterium | reverse complement strand
CTTTTCATTGGTTTTACTAAGCTATAAACATCTTTATCCTCAAGTACACCAATAACAGCAATATTTTTCTTTCTTGGTGATTCTAAAAGGTTTTTATGTAGCTGTTTTGCAGCATCAGCATTATGTGCAACATCAAGAATAATTTCTGGTTCATGGGAAATAATTTGATATCTTCCAAGAAGTGAAGTATTTCTTAGGCCTCTATGAAGATGCTCACGATTTTCGAGTATTTCTGGTGATAAATAATAAAGCGCGGTTATAGCTGCTGCTGCATGACAGTATTGAAAATTTCCTTTTAAAGATAATAATGGTAAATCATCGATCTCTAAAAATTTATTTTTCCATAACCAGTTTTTCTTTGAAATTTTTAAATGAAAATCATTTTCATTATACAGAAAATGTGTTGAGTTTTTTTTGGCATACTTTAATAGAGAGATAGGTGGATTTGCTTGTGCAAAAATACAGTGATGGAGTGGTCGCATTACCCCTGCTTTTTCTAAAGCAATGCTGTCAATTGTTGATCCTAAAAACTCAACATGATCTATTCCTATTGAAGTTATTATTGAAATATCAGAATCTATAATATTTGTTGCATCAAGCCTTCCGCCTAATCCTACTTCAAGAATTGCATAATCTAAGTTACTATTATGAAATAAGTAGAAAGCTGTAAGCGTTGCAAATTCAAAATAAGTTAATGTCACTTTTCCTCTACACTTATCAATAACTTTAAATGCTTCTATAATTTTATTTGTTTCTGCTTCTTTTTTATTTATTTTTATTCTTTCGTTATAATCCATCATATGCGGAGAGGTGAATGAGCCAACAGAAAACCCATTTTCATGGAGAATGCTCTCAAGTAAAGCTGCCGTTGATCCTTTTCCATTAGTACCAGCAATTGTGATTACTTTTTTAGCAATGCTTTTAATTTTAAGTTTTTTATAAACTGATTTTATTCTTTCAATTTTAAAGTCAATATTTTTTGGGTGAAGTGTTTGTTGCCAATCAAGCCATTCTTCAATATTATTAAATTGGCTTTTCATTTGATTAACCACTCATTAATGTGCTTATTATTTCTGAAATAACTTTTTTCTGCTCATTTCTATTAATTATAAGATCAATTGATCCGTGTTTCTTTAAAAATTCACTTCTTTGGAATCCCTCTGGAAGTTTTTCTCCAACAGTTTGTTCGATAACCCTTGGTCCAGCAAAACCTATTAAAGCATTAGGTTCAGCAATATTAATATCTCCTAACATCCCAAGACTTGCCGAAACACCACCCATTGTTGGGTCGGTTAAAACAGAGATATATGGAAGTTTTTCTTCACTCAGTTTATTTAATGCTGAACTAGTCTTAGCCATTTGAAAAAGAGAGAAAAGTGATTCCTGCATCCGTGCACCACCACTTGCAGAAAAGCACACTAAAGCTTTTCTTTCTTCAATGCACATTTTAATTGCCGAGGAAAACTTTTCTCCAACAACTGATCCCATAGAACCACCAAAAAAAGCATATTCAAACGCACAAACTATTATAGGAATTTTTTCTACATTGCCTTTAAACACAAGAAGGGCATCTTTCTCTCCAGTTTTTTTCTGGGTAGAGGTCAATTTATCTTTATATTTTTCTTTGTCTTTAAAACCTAAAATATCTTTGGGGCTTATTGTGCCCAATACTTCAACCCTTTCACTTTTATCCAAAAATAAATTAATTCTTTTTCTTGCAGATATTCTCCCATGATGGTTACATTTTGGACAA
Organism: uncultured Alphaproteobacteria bacterium; assembly: GCA_964396035.1. Lineage (GTDB taxonomy): Bacteria > Pseudomonadota > Alphaproteobacteria > CAYNCC01. Next base: position 1,489 of record CAYNCC010000104.1, on the reverse strand, counting down.
ACATTAAGGTTTTTTTCGTACTCGGCTTGATATATGACAGCATCACAATTAATACATTTGTACCACAGCCCTTCAGGAACTGATGATTTATTTTTTTTCACCTTTCTGATTGCCGTTCTAATTCGGGATGGTAAAATTTTGTCTAGCCAGCTCATTTTATTATCAACGATTTATTAATCCCCAACAGGAATGTTTTAATTTTCTTATACATAACATTTTTATTATGTCTGTATTTTTCAATTAATTCTACTATAGAACTTCCAATAATTACACCATCAGAAAACAAGCCAATTTTTTTAGCAGAAGACTTGCTTTTTATTCCAAAACCAACCGCAACTGGAATTTTATTGTTTGAAATTTGTTTAATTTTTTTTACTTTAGCTTTGATAGAGCTGACACTTTTGATTGATGTTCCAGTTATTCCTTTAATTGATACATAGTAAATATATCCATCAGAATGCTGTACAATTTTTTTTAATCTGGCATTGTCGGTTGTTGGAGAAGTTAAGAATATTTGTTTCAAATTATTTTTTTTAAGAACTTTATTTATTATACGTGATTCTTCAACAGGAAGATCAACAATTAAAACGCCATCTACTCCGCTTTTGCTTGCTTTGGTAGCAAATTTTTTATATCCCATGTTTTCTATTGGATTCATATATCCCATGAGAACTATTGGTATTTTTTTATTTGCTTTTCTAAAGTTCTTTACAACTGTTAATGTTTTTTCTAAAGTAGTTTTATTTTTTAATGCTCTTTCAATTCCCTTTTGTATAATAGGTCCATCAGCAATAGGATCAGTAAAAGGCATGCCTAATTCGATTAAATCTACACCTGTTTCCGCCATTATGTTTAATAATTTTGTGGTAACATTTATGTTTGGATCTCCACAAACAAGGTAAGTTATAAATGCTGTCTTTTTTTTAAGGGTACTTTTTTCAAATGCACTTGAAATTAAGTTCATAGTTTTATTCCTTTAAGAAGTGCAATGCTGTCAATGTCTTTGTCTCCTCTTCCAGATAAATTAATTAAAATATTTTTTTTATTTCTTTTCTTTGCTAAATTAAATGCAAACGCTAATGCATGTGCAGTTTCCAATGCCGGAATTATCCCTTCTTCTTCTGTTAAAAGATAAAATGCCTTCAATGCTTGCTTGTCTGTGACACTTGTATATTTAACTCTTCCTATATCTTTTAGCCATGAATGTTCAGGCCCAACCCCAGGGTAGTCCAAGCCAGCAGAAATTGAATGTGTTTCTTTAATTTGTCCATGTTCATCTTCCATCACATAGGTTTTGTTTCCATGAAGCACTCCTGGTTTCCCAGCACACAAAGGAGCTGCATGTTTTCCTGTATTAAGTCCATGCCCCCCGGCTTCTACGCCAAACATTTCAACATTATCATTTAAAAATGGATGAAACAGCCCAATGGCATTCGATCCTCCACCTACACATGCAATCACTGCATTTGGAATTTTCTTCATTTGTTTT
>CAYNCC010000103.1:0-3247 GCA_964396035.1 uncultured Alphaproteobacteria bacterium | reverse complement strand
AGGAAAAATTCGTTTTTTAGATATAGTTAAAACAATAAATAAGATTTTAAGAGATAAGGAGTTTAAGAAATATGCCAAAAAGAAACCAAAATCCATAAAAGATATAAAAAAAACAGATAATTGGGCTAGATTGAAAACTATCAGCATGTGTGTATTATGACTTTTATGTCGGTTTTGAAAAAAATATTTTTAACTATTGTCCTATATTTCGTTTTTTTTAACGTTAATTCTTCTGCTGAAGTAGTTAATAAAGTTGACATAAAAGGTAACACAAGAATTTCTTTAGAGACAATAATGATTTTTGGAGATATTTCTATTGGATCAAATTACGAAAGTTCTGATATTAATTTATTAATTAAAAAACTTTACGAATCAAATTTTTTTTCAAACATATCTGTCAAATTAAAGGACAACAAATTAACTATAACTGTTGAAGAGAATGCTATTATAGATTCAATAGTCCTTGATGGAGAAAAAGCAAAAAAAAATAAAGAACAAATTAAAGAATTACTTCTTCTTAGAGAAAAAAGCGCGTTTACGGAAAATAATATTAAACATGATATTAATATAATAAAAACTTTTTATAGATCTTTAGGTTTTTATTTTGTTAAAATTGACACTGAGGTAGAACAATTAGAAAAAAATAAAGTTAACGTAGTTTTTTCTATAGATAAAGGAAAAAAAGCAAAAATTTCTAAAATATATTTTCTTGGAGATAAAAAAATAAGAGATAAAAAATTAAGAGATGTTATTACTTCTCAGGAGGCTAAATTTTGGAAATTTATTTCTAGAAGCGTTTATCTAGATAACGCAAGAATAGAATTAGATAAAAGATTATTAAAAAATTATTATAGAAACAAAGGTTATTACGAGGCTCAAATTACATCAAGTAATGTTGAATATTCTGAGGGAGAAGGTTTTGTTTTAACTTATAGTATTGAGGCTGGAGAAAAGTATAGATTTAAAAAAATTACTGCAAATGTATCTAAATCATTAGATCAAAATGCATTTCTCTCATTAGAAGGTGAATTTAATAAACTAGTTGGTAAAAATTATTCTCAAAGAAAATTAAATTCTATATTAGAAAAAATTGATAAATTAAGTGAACAAAAAGAATTGCAGTTTATCAATCACAATGTTGTTGAAACGCTTGAAGGATTGGGCGTCGAAGTAAAAATAAATATTTTTGAAGGACAAAAAGTTATAGTTGAAAGAATAAATATAGTTGGAAATTCAGTTACGAATGATTCTGTTATTAGAGGTGAAATGATAGTTGATGAGGGCGATCCACTTAGTATGTTGCTGGTTAACAAATCAATTAATGAAATTAAAGCTAGAAATATTTTTGGTAAAGTTGATTATAAAATGTTACCTGGATCTTCAGATGATTTAAAAGTTTTGGAGATAAGTGTTGAGGAGAGAGCTACTGGAGAAATTATGGCAGGTGCAGGTGTGGGTACAGATGGTACATCCTTCCAATTTGCAGTAAGTGAAAATAATTGGTTGGGTAGAGGAATGCAGCTTCAAACCGCTTTAAATGTGTCTACAGAAAAAATAAGTGGCAATATCATGCTAAATAATCCTAATTATAATTTTACTGATAACGCTCTTAAACTGGCCTTGGATGTTTCTTCTACCGATAGATCAAGTTCTTCAGGTTTTAAAAGTTCAAAAACAGGTTTTGAAGCAGGTACGGGTTTTGAACAATATGAAGATGTTTTTTTTACACCCGAATTAACTTTAGCATTTGAAGATATCGAAGTTGACTCAGAAGCATCTACAGCAATTAAAAATATGGAAGGAAATTTTTTTAATGTAGATTTTAAATATGGTCTTACTCTTGATAAAAGAAATCAATCTTTTAAACCTACTGAAGGTTACAAAGCTACTTTTAGACAGGAGTTACCATTAATTCAAGACTCATCATCAATATTAAACGGTGTAGATGTGAGCGCTTACCATGATTTTTCAGATGATGTAATTGGATCACTTAAGTTTCATGCCAGAACAATAATTGGTATTGATGATGATGTTAGATTGACAAATAGATTATATATGCCTCGAACAAGACTTAGAGGATTTGATACTTATAGAGTTGGACCTAAAGATGGAGATGATTTTATAGGAGGAAACTATACATCAGCTATAAGTGCTGAGGCGCAACTACCTAACCTGTTACCAGAATCTTACAGAACAGATATTAGTTTATTTTTTGATGCAGGAAATATTTGGGGAGTTGACTACAATGATACCATAGATGATTCGAATAAAATTAGATCATCTTTCGGAGTCGGAGCTAATGTTTTTACAACAATTGGACCTCTTAGTTTTGTTTTAGCTCAAAGTATAACCAAAGCTACTAACGATGAAACACAAACATTTAATTTCCAATTAGGTACTTCTTTTTGATGAAATATTTCGTAAAATTTATTGTAGTTACTTTTTTTCTTTTAGTTTGTACAAATACATTTGCTGAAGAGAAGATAGTTGTAATGGATTTAACTTATGTTTTAAATAAAAGTAAAGCTGGAGAAGGTGCACAAAAATTTTTAAAAAAATCATATGATGCAAATATAAAAAAGTTTACTGAAATTGAAAAAGGCTTAAAAAAGGAAGAAAATGATTTATTAGCAAAAAAAAATATCTTAAGTAAAGAAGAATATGGAAAAAAAATGACAACACTAAGGAAAAAAAACATAGATTACCAAAATCAAAAAAGAACAGCTGTAGATAAAATATCAACCTTAAGAGCTCAATCAAGGGAGAATCTACTAAAAGAAATAAAACCAATATTAGAAACTTACATAAAAGAAAATAATATTTCACTCGTACTTGATAAAAGATTTATTCTCGGAGGGGGTACAAAAAACGATATTACAGAAGTTATTGTTGAGAAATTAAATAAAGATTTTCCATCATTAAATTTACAGTGAAATGACAGTAAATCAGTTTTTTGAAAAAAAGGGACCTTTCCCTTTAAAGAAAATAATAACCAATATCAACTGCAATGGTGATTTTTCTAAAGTAAACGATATTGTTATTCACGGTGTCGAGTCATTATCTAATGCTACTAAAAATGATATGACTTTTCTGAATTCCAGCAAATATAAAAATTTATCTATTAAAACAAAAGCCTCGGCTTGTATAACTACATCTAATCTCTCAAAATTTCTTCCAGATCATTGTATTAAGATCGATGTTAAAAATACTTTATTTGCTGTAACTCAAGTTTCAAGAATGTTTTATC
>CAYNCC010000102.1:2738-3336 GCA_964396035.1 uncultured Alphaproteobacteria bacterium | reverse complement strand
TATCTGTCATACAGTAAGACAAAACTGGCTAAAACAATTGCAGGGGGAACAAGTCAGCCAAATTTACTCCTTGGGGATTTACGTTCCTTTCCAATCTCCTTACCAAATCTTGATTACCAAATTAAATTATCAAAAACTCTCTCTGATTTAGATACTAAAATCCAAAACCTTCAAAACCAAAATCACATCCTAGAACAAACTGCATATGCAATCTTCAAATCATGGTTTGTTAATTTTGATGGAGTAACATAGTTTGAAGATTCAGAATTGGGCAAGATACCAAAAGGATGGAAAGATGGTAAAATAAAAGATGTAATTGATATTTTTGATGGAAAAAGAATACCCTTATCCGCTATGGAGAGAACAAAAAGAAAAGGAAAATTTCCATATTATGGAGCTACAACAATAATTGATTTTGTTGATGATTATATTTTTGATGGAAAATTTTTACTCTTAGGTGAAGACGGTTCAGTAATTCATGATGATGGAACTCCCTTCATACAATTTGTCTCAGGAAAATTCTGGGTAAATAATCACGCTCATGTAATACAAGGAAAAAAACAATTTAGTACTGAACTTATTTATTTATTTTTATGTA
>CAYNCC010000102.1:0-2728 GCA_964396035.1 uncultured Alphaproteobacteria bacterium | reverse complement strand
CAAATACAAATCATTATTCCAAAATATGATTTGATAAAATCTTTTAATAATATCATCAAACAATTTTTCAAAAAAATTAACGAAAATGAATCTGAAATTCATACATTAACAAAAACTCGTGACACACTCCTTCCAAAACTAATGTCAGGAGAGATTCGAGTATGACTCCATCAGAAATGAATGAAATTGAACTAGTAGAGATTCCAGCTCATCAAACATTCAAAGAATTGGGATATGAAACACTAGAAGGAACTGACCTGAATGAAGAGAGAAAAAACTACAATGACGTCCTCTTATTGGACAGATTAGGCACGAAAATTCGCCAATTAAACCCAGATTTGCCTGAAATTGTCTATACAACAGCACTAAACCAGGTTCAATCCCTCACAAACCCAACCACAATAGAAAACAACCGAGAGTTTCACCAAATGTTACTTGCAGGTGTAAAGGTACCATTCCAATCAGAGGGTCAGACAAAATACTATGCTGTAAAACTAGTAGACTTTGAAGAACCAAACAACAATGACTTTTTGGCTGTACGACAGTTAATCATTGAACAACACAAACAAAAACGAACAGACCATCTCCTATACGTAAACGGACTGCCTCTCGTACTACTAGAGTATAAAGATCCAACTAATCAATCTGCAGATATCGTCCAAGCATACAAACAATTGGGAACAACAAACTATCAAAAATTCATTCCACGTTTATTCAATTACGTTTCATTTCTAGTAATCAGTGACAAGACATTTGCAAGATATGGAACAATGACTGCACCATTTGAAAGGTTTGCAGACTGGAATGACCCAGATGATCCTGACAAGACAGTAGCAAACAGACTAGAAATGATGCAACGTCTAATGTTAAACAAGGAATCTCTACTAGAAGTTATACAGAACTATGTCGAGTATGTATCAGATGGAAATAAAACAATCAAAAAAATTGCACAGCAGCATCAGTACATGGGAGTAAAGGCCGCAGTAAAGCGCACCTTAGAAGTATATCCACAAACTGGAGAGAACAGAATTGGTGTCATCTGGCATACCACAGGAAGTGGCAAGTCACTAACGATGATTCTTTATACAAACATCATCTCCCAAATAAAACAATTTGAAAACCCAACCTTTGTTGTCCTAACCGACAGAAAAGATTTGGACGAACAGCTTGGTAATTTCTTTGAGGTTGCAGGATTTCCATATCCAAAACCAAAGACTGCAATACAGGAAGCAGATTCAATAGTTGACCTAAGAGAAAAGTTGGCAGTGCCAGCTGGAAAAATAATTTTCACAACAATTCAAAAGTTCCAAACAACTCAAGACGAAAAAGACGGAATGGCAAAGTATCCGTTAATCTCAGATAGACGAAACATCATAATCATAGCTGACGAGGCACACCGCTCACAATACAAGACTATGGCTCAAAACTTACAGCGGGCGCTCCCAAATGCCCTAAAAATCGGCTTTACAGGCACGCCTATCGAAAAGGAGGACAAGTCAACCACGCACGTATTTGGCGAGGTATTATCGGCATACAGGATTAGCGATGCAGTTCGAGATAGGGCAACAGTAGAGATTACCTGTCAAGGCAGGCAGGTTCAACTCCACCTACAAAACAAAATGATTGGGGCAGATTTTGATAAAATTACCGAAGACCTGGATCCGGATGTAGTAGAAAATCTATCACGAAAGTGGTCTGAGCTTAAAACACTGCTTGAAGACCCAGAGCGGTTAGATCTAGTTGCCAAAGATTTGGTTATGCATTTTACAGAAAAACAAAAGGCACTCAAAGGAAAGGCGATGCTTGCAGCATCAACAAAACTGGCAGCAGCTCGATATGCAGATTTAATCTCGAAGATTCCCGGTGCTCCAAAGTGTACATGTATCATTTCTGGAAGTGTTATCTCTGATGATGCATCTGAAGAAAAAAAGAGTCGCGAAGAAGTGGTATCAAAACACTACAAATCAAAAGCAGAGATGGTGGAGCTTATTCAACAGTTCAAGGATGAAAGTAACGATTTACAACTATTGATAGTCTGTGACATGTATCTCACAGGATTTGATGCACCAGTTATGCATACAATGTACATTGACAAGCCATTACGAGATCACAATCTGATTCAGGCCATATCCCGTGTGAACCGTGTCCACAAGGACAAGCCAAACGGAATGATCATTGATTATATTGGAATAACTGATGATTTGAAGTCGGCATTTCGCTCATACAACGATTCGGATGTCAAGGGCGCGATGGTTCCAACTGATGAAATCATCTTGTACATGCAAAACAAGCATCTCGAGTTGTGTAGTTTCTTTACGGGAGATATTGGTTCAGACAAGCCATACAATGAACGAAGACAGGGCTCATACATTGATGATGCAATTGAGGAAATAATTGATGACCTAGATGTTAGAAAAAAATTCATCAAAAATGTTGCAGAGCTAACAAAGGCATATGCAGTGTGTACGCCACATCCTGCATGTCAGGAAGTTGAAGATGACTTGCGATTCTTCCAATTGATGCGCAGAATAATGTCAAAATCCATAGCAGGAATACTGTATACTCCGCCTGAAAAAGAGGATGCCATTAGGGATTTGGTAGAGGAGGGAATTGACGCTGATGAGAAGATTCGGTTCTATGACATCAAGTATGACGATGAAAAGATTGATCTCAACAAGGAATACATGGAAAAGATAAAGCAAATTTCTCAGAAAAATCTAAAGATGGA
>CAYNCC010000101.1:0-3462 GCA_964396035.1 uncultured Alphaproteobacteria bacterium | reverse complement strand
CAGATTCATAGTCAAATTGGTATACTTCTATTGTGATTGATGAAAGTTTTAATTTCTTAAAGATTGGTTCAAAGAATTGGGTTGTATCTTTTAGAATAATTTTTGAATAACGCATATCACTATCAGTGTTATTTAGCATGTTCTCCGTCTTGATTATTTCCCAGCGTAAATCAAAGATTTCTTTCACATCATCTTGTGTTAATACATAATTTTTTTCAAAGTCTGTTAAAATCTTTGATTCAATGTATATCTCTGCATTTGGATCAGAATTGGATTCAATTAATCCATTAGCATTTCTTTTAATAGCACCTGGTTCTAGAACTGCTTTTCCAGTTGATGTATTCGATGGCATTGATTCACCAGCAAGGTTGTGTGCTTTGACACGGTAATCATAGACATTACCAATCACAACATTTGAATCAGTATAAGTTATTGTTTCAGCTTTAAGATGATTGTATGGTTTTGTAATATCTATATTTGCAGATAATACATCCCAAGTTATACCACCATTGTCACTTCTCTCAATAGAATAATGTGTAATTGGTGTTTGTGAAGAAGGATCAGCTGATGCATTCCAGAATAAAATAATTGGAAGATTAGTAATCGCAGTTAGATTTCCAGGTGCATTTGGAAAAGTCATCAGTATTTCTTCAGATTGAGCATTTGCCTGTGCAAAAGAAATAGGTACAATCATGACCGAAAATGCAATTAGTACAAAAAACATGTTGAATTTCATTTTAATTCTCTCCTGAATGATGAAACAATGTTATGGAATTTGGTTTCATTCACATCATGTTTTGCAAATTCTACCATGCCACAGAATTCTAACCAGTTTTTGATCTTCCTAGAATGAGTTAGTTTTTGCTTTTTCAGTAATTGTATTAATTCTGATGAATCCAGTTCACTTCCTGTGCCTATTTTATTGGAATAGTAATAACGAATAGCCTGTGATAATTTTTCATGCGCCTCTTTCTTTCTACTCTCTCCTAATAATTTCAAAGATTCTACGATCATATCAAGAGTTATCTGTGTTACATTTTCTGTAGGAATGATTTCTGGCAATATCCCTTGCTTTTCATGCAATGATCTTCTATTTTTTAAGATTACATATCCCATTATTGCCAAAAATATTGTAGCAATAATTATTCCCATAATTGACATAAGTTCATAATCTGGTTCTAGTTCAGTTGGAATACCCATATCAGGAGATTGAAGAATGTGTTTGGTGTTCTGGAAGATATCTCCACCTCTAATACTTTCTGAAAATAAGGAATCATCCATTCTGTTGACAGTTATTTTAGATATATCCTGTGGTGATTCTTGTAATTCAAGTGCAGTAAAAATTTCTTGATTTAGATCATGACGAAGTGTGGTCGAATGTTTTTCAATCTCTTCAATCATATACGCTTGAATATCTTCTTGACTAAATCGTTTGTAATAATCGCTTACTTGTGTCAAGTCTGTGCCTTTGTAGTTTCCGTCTGATTTCAAAATCTGCCTTGCATCAAAGTATTTTGATGGACTAAATGCATAATTTGGAATACTTTCTGGATTGTCAGTGTCAAAACCTCTTTCACGTAAAAAATACTCTAAATTTGAATTAGGATTAGTATTAAATTTTTTTCCATTGATAATATAATCTGGATCACCTACAGGATCTAACATTGCTTGAGCAAGTTCAATATAGCCGTCATCATATCTATCATGGTATTTGATTTTATGATACCAATTATCCCTCATGGTTTCTTTTTGTTTAAGTAATAATTCGTTAATGATTTTACCATCTATACTGGCTGAAGGTATATTTTTACCATCTTTCGTGTATGAATTACCACTGACAAAATCTCCTTCATGTAATTCAAGAATGGAGAGTTCTAATTCAACAATTTGCTCTGATTTATCTTTGTCAGAATTTTTTCCACCAAAAGTATTTTTAAAAATATTATTCGGATCTGAATCATAAAATTTAGTTGATTGATATTGATTCTCGTATGATGCATCTTCTATAATCCATATCATTTTATCTTCTTCACCAAACGAAATAGAAAGTGGCGAATTTGAGAGACAAATGACTACAAACACTGCTAGAATGCCAAGCTTTAATCCATTAGGCAATATTTTTTCGAAAATTCTTCCAAAGTTAATATCAACAGGTTCATTCTACGAATGTATTATAGTATTAGGGAAAGAATCAGAGTCATACTGACTATGTAATGCTATGTAGTACAAAGTGACTATTGCAATATACCATGTAACTTTTTAATGTGCATGATAAAACAATCAACCAAAATTATAACACTTCTAACAATATCTTTAACCTGTGGTTTCATTACACAGAATTATTTTAAAAACTTGTTTCAAGAATTTATTTCAGAAATCTATTTCATGTTAAAGCAATCAACTGACCCTATATACAGATCATCACTTCATAGATTGCAATGAAAACATTATCAGTCACATTCTGCATTGCGCTCTTTGCAGTAGCAATAGTTTCTGCATCTTCATTAACCGATGCATCAGCACTGATGGATGATGGCACACTAACAAAATACTCACCAAACGGAAAATACAAAGTTGACATGTCTTGGGAACCTGCAGGGGAAATTGTACCAGGACAGACTTATGATTTTACTTTTACAATAAGCAATTCATTAACTGAAAAACGTCTACAAGTTTCAAATTTTGATCTAGGTGTAGTACAAAATGGCGTTCTAGTTGAAGATATATCAATAAGTGCGGCAGGATCTGCAGAACGGGAATTATTCTTTAATATGGCAGGAATGACTCATGTTGCACTATCAGACATTAATGGATCTGGCCAAGAAGTAGTCTTTACTTTTCTAGCAGACAGACCAAATGCAATAAACTCCAGTGATGGAGTACAATTTGTTAAGAAGAGTTCTGCGGAGCCACAAATGTATTTCTGTGGATGGGAGAAAAATCAAAAGACATTAAGTGATTGTTTCGAAACAGAAACCTATGAAAATTATGCCTGGTATGGTAAAATTAATGTCCTAATTTATGCTCCAGGTTGGAACGCTGATGAAGATGAAATAGAATGGATCGGAGATGGCAGTGCTGGTAAAGGAATAGTTACATTCCATTCACGTTCTGAATATGGTTTCAGTGAATATAGTGGATCAGGATGTGGTCTTACCGAAACAGGACCAAACACAGGATTATTCGTAGGTCGTCTCAAGATAACTGGTCATGATTACGATTTGAATAACGATGGTGTATTAGACACAAGACTTGGCGGTGAAAAGTGCAGTGACATACACAACGGCGGTTATAATCGTGGCTATGATTTGGGAAAACTTGAAGGTGGTAGAGAAGGTGCATTTACAGTAAACTTTCAGTATTCTACTGAACCTGAAGATAAATTTGTAACTAAGACTGCTACTTTTGGATGGAACTTGGCAACAATAGACTTTGCAGCAGATGAATTTTCAGTCAATGACC
>CAYNCC010000100.1:0-3526 GCA_964396035.1 uncultured Alphaproteobacteria bacterium | reverse complement strand
CTCTACGATTACTTGGTATTGCGGTATAGTTTTTTACAATCTGTAGTTGGTAAACTAGAAGATCTCGATAACGAAAAGCACTACTGCAACTGGCAAGATAAAATTCCCACATCTTACAAAATTGTTCTGAGTACATTCTTTTTGCTTTTTCTCTATTTTGTAAAAATCTATCTAACCAGGCTTTTAAAGTTTTATCATAATGATGTATCAAACTTTCCATATCTGACAAAATTAGACCAGTTTGTTCTACCGCATCTATTAAATCACTTCCACTTGGTACTAAACCACCTGGAAAAATATATTTTTGAATAAATGGAGCTGGAGGACTTTTTGGAGATATGGATCCTATAGTGTGAATCAAGCTTACACCATCATCGGTCATTAAATCATTTATTTTTTTAAAAAAAGTTTTATAAAATTTTCTTCCCACATGCTCTAACATGCCTACGGAGACTACTCTGTGAAACTTTCCACTTAAGTTAGCTTTTTTTTTACAATACTCATATTGATTTCTGCTTAAAGTTACACCTGTAACTTCACATTGAGATTGTTTTGCAATTTCAAAACACATCGATCCCCATCCACATCCTATATCTAGAACTTTTTGTCCAGGACGCAAATTTAGTTTTTTAATTATGTGATTAATTTTATTTTGCTGTGCTTCTTCAAGAGTTTCGTTTGATGATTTCCAATAAGCACATGAATATTGACGATGAGTTTTATCTAAAAATAAATCATATAAATTTTCTCCCCGATCATAATGATGTTCTACATTTTTTTTTGATTTTAATGGTAAATTATAATTTGTAAAAAATCTCCAAAGATGTAAGATTTTTTTAATAAAATACCCAGATCTGTTAATTTCATCACGTCCCAAATTTTCAAAAGTTAAATTAAGAAAATCAAGTAATGTACCATTATAAATTTTTATCTCACCTTGCATATAAGCTTCGGGGAAAGATAAATCTGGATTTGCTAATAATTTAAAATTTAATTTCTTATTTAAAATTTTTACTGTCAATGGTTTATTAAAATCTGGTTTACCACAAATATATTTTTGACCATTAGCATCTTCTAGAACTATGCCACCTTTTTTATAAATTTTTGAAAATAATCTAGCTAATAACATAATTTACGCTGCAAGGTTTTTTTCTGGAAAAAAATCTAATTTTTTAAGTTTAGACATCATTTGCTTTTCTTCTTCTTTTGAAAGTAGAGATAGTGGCGGTAAAACAATTTTATATTTATTATTTTCAAATGACATAAAACTATGAAGGCCAGAAATTAAATTATTTTCATCAAAAACTTTTCTAACTGCACAAAGTTTTTCATTAATTGTTTTTTTATTTTTGCTAATAAAATCGTCAAAAACTTTTCGTGCTAATGGTGCAGTAACATTACAAATTGCGGAAATTATTCCGCTACATCCTAGTTCTAAACCTTTTAAAAGTTTAGTTTCTGAACCAGGAAAAATCATAAAATTAGGAATTTTTAAAGTTTCATATAAATTATATGTGCTATCTTTTACTCCTATTATTTGTTTTGGAAAATCTTTTACAAGTCTTTCTATGACTGGAATACTAAATTTATATCCAAAAAGTTTTTCAAAATTATATAAAATGATTTTTGCATCAGGAACTTTTTGGATTAAGTTTGAATAAAAAGAATAAGTTCCTTCATCAGAAAACTTGTAATATGCCGGGACACCTAGCAAAAAATAATTTATTCCATTTTTTTGTGAAAATTTAATTAGCTCAACATTTTCATTTAAACTATTATTTCCAGTTCCAAGAATAAAATGATCTAAGAACTTATTATTACTAAGCTTTTCAATTACTTCTTTTTTTTCGTTTGATGAAATAAGCTGGGCCTGCCCTGTAGACCCAAAAAGCACACATCCATGACAACCATTTTTTATCAACTTTTCTGAATGTTTAATTGTAGAATCGGCATCTACTAACAATTTTTCATTAAAAATTGTCATTGAAGCTGCATATATTCCTTTTTTTATAGTCATATTTTTAACAATTTATTTGTTAGAAATTATATAAAATAGAAAAGATGAGTAAAGCACTTGTAATGATAAAAAGCATGGGAATTGGCGATTTATGTATTTTAATTTCCAATATACATGCAATTAGCAAAAAAATCGCCCAACCAATCACTGTTTTGGCTCAGAAAAACACTAGAGCTGAAGAAATATTGAAATACGATCCTCATGTTAAAGAAGTAATTGGATTAGATGAAAATGAAATAAAGGGTTTCATAAACATAATAAAAATACTAAAAAATAAAAATTTTGATCAATGTTATATTTACTCAGATAGTATAAGATTTTTTTTGATTTCAAAGTTTTCAAATATTAAGAAAATTTCTCATTATAATTTTTTTACAAAAAAAGGAAAAAATTTTTTTAAAACTGCAAAAGAATTTACTGAAAAAACATTAAAAATTGAAATAAACCCTCAATCAAAAATTTATTGTAATAAAAAAGATATTGATGAGGCTAAAAGAAAATTTAATATAAACGCTGATTCAAAAAATTATATAATTGCCCCAAGCGCGTCTGGACCAACAAAAAGATGGGATATTAATAATTATATTAAATTACTTGAGGAAATAAATAAATCACATCATAGTAAATTTTTTATTGTGGGTGGAAAAAATGATGAAGCTTTAATAAAAAACATTATTGATTCCTCAATAGGTAAAAATTGTATATCTTTGTCAAAAAAAATATTGAAGAAATAATACCTATTATAGCCGCATGCGAATATGCAATCTGCAATGATACTGGTTTTGCCCATATCGCTTCTGGTTTAGGATTGAAATGTCTTGTGTTATTCATGGACTCACCTCCAATAGCATACGGGACATATAGCAAAAATATATCCATTATTGTCCCCGAAGGAGAAAGCATTGAAAGTTGCGGTCACAATACTAGAGGTAAGGATAAAATTTTATTTAAAGAAGTTTTAGATAAATCATTAAAACTTATTAATTAATATTTTTTAATACTATTTCTTTTGCTTCATTAACAATTTGACTCAAACGTTCTGTATTTGAATTTGGATTTAAATCAGGATGAATCTTTTTTTGAAGTTCCTTTGCAGCTTTAATTATTTCTTCTTTTGAACTTCCTTTTGGTATTCCTAAAATTTTGTAAGCCTCATCTATTGATAAATTACTTGAAGATCTTACTTGATCATTTTGTCCAAAATGAGAGTATCTCCCAGTGCTACGCAAATAATTTAAAAGACGCCATATTTGCCAAATCTGAAAAGCAGTTAATCCCTTAATTTTTAAAGCACTTAAAGCTAAAAAAAATAAAGGTAATGAAAATAAAATTCTTCCTCCAATCGCAAGGGTGATGGCTATTAATAAAGATAAAATTATGGTTAGATTCCGCACTCCTTTTCCAATTTTTTTACTACTTGTTTTTGTAAACCAAGATAGTAATAAAAAGGTTATGACAAAAATGATTATTCCGGTAAGTATAATATTCATATAAGTATTTATTAAATGA
>CAYNCC010000099.1:0-3669 GCA_964396035.1 uncultured Alphaproteobacteria bacterium | reverse complement strand
CCCAAATAGTTAGAGAAATTGGAAAATTTTTATTAGATGGTTCCCTTTATAAAGGGTCAAGGCCTGTAATGTGGTCAGTGGTTGAAAAAACAGCTTTAGCAGATGCTGAAGTGGAGTACAAAAACAAATCTGATAATGCAATTTATGTATTGTTTCCTATAGATAAAACAAATTTAACAATTGATAATAAAAAAAATATTAATATTTTGATATGGACAACAACACCTTGGACAATACCTGGAAATAGAGCTTTAGCATTTAATGAAAATTTAGATTATAGCTTGGTTAATGACAATTCTTCAGGTGCAAATTTCATAATTGCAAGCGATTTAATTGAGAAGTTAAAAAAAGATACTGGCTTAAAAATAAATACAATTAAAAATTTTAGTGGTAATGAACTAAAAAAAACTATTTGTAAACACCCGTTAAATGATTGTGGATATAAATTTCAAGTTCCTTTGTTAGAAGCAAGTTTTGTCACAAAAGAGGAAGGAACCGGTTTTGTTCATATTGCCCCAGGACATGGAATTGATGATTTTAATTTAGCAAAAAAAAATAATATTGATGTACCAAAAACTATTAATGAAAGTGGAATTTATTATGAAGAAGTTCCTTTAATGAAGGACATACACGTTTTTAAAGCTGATGATAAAGTTATTGAATTTTTAGAAAAAAATAAAAAACTTTTATATAAAACAAATGTTTTTCATAGTTATCCTCATTCATGGCGTTCAAAAAAACCATTAATTTATAGAAATACAACCCAGTGGTTTATTTCTTTAGAAAAAGAAAATTTAAGAAAGAAAGCAATAAATGCTCTTAAAAATGTAGATTTTTTTCCTAAAAAGGGAAAAAATAGAATTACTTCTATGATTAAAGATAGGCCTGACTGGTGTGTATCAAGACAAAGATTTTGGGGAGTGCCTCTTCCAATATTTATTAACAAAAAAACTAACGAACCATTAATTGATAAAAATGTTATAGAAAATATTGCTAAAATTTTTGAAAAAAAAGGAAGCGATGCGTGGTTTGATTTAGATGCCAGTGAGTTTCTTGGAAAAAATTATGATAAAAATGATTTTTTTCAAATTAAAGATGTAATAGAAGTATGGTTTGATAGTGGCACAAGTCATAAATATGTATTAGAAGATAGAAAAGATCTTGAATGGCCAGCGGATTTATATTTAGAAGGATCAGATCAACACAGGGGGTGGTTTCATTCATCATTATTACAATCTTGTGGAACAAGAAACAAAGCACCTTTTAAAAATATTTTATCACATGGCTTTGTTGTCGATGGAAAAGGTAAAAAAATGTCAAAATCAGAAGGAAATGTTATTTCACCAAATGAAATTATTGATAAATATGGGACAGATATACTTAGGTTATGGGCCGTAGCTTCCGATTATTTTGAAGATATAAAAATAGATGAAAATATAATTAAATCACAAGTAGATTCCTATAGACGAATAAGGAACACATTTCGTTTTTTAATAGGAAATTTAAAAAACTACAAGGACAAAGAAAAAATCAATTATGAAAAACTACCAGATTTGGAAAAATATATTCTTTATAGAATTTGGGAAGTAGATAATATGATAAAAACATCTATAAACAGCAATAATTACCATAAAATTTATAAAGAATTACTTATCTTTTGTTCTAATGATTTATCTTCTTTCTATTTTGATATTAGAAAAGATTGCTTATATTGCGATGAAGAAGAAAGTGATAAAAGAAAAGCATGCAGATCAACTTTAAAAATAATTTTTAATTTTTTAACATCTTGGTTTGCCCCTATACTTTGTTTCACCTCGGAAGAAGCATGGCTATCTGATAATTTTAAAAATAAAGAAAGCATACATTTGCAAGAATTTCCCAAAACTGATAATAATTGGAAGAATAGTAATATTAAAGAAAAATGGAAAGAAATTATAAACGTAAGGAAAGTTGTAACTAGTGCTATTGAAATCCAAAGAGAAAAAAAAGTAATCGGCTCAAGTCTGGAAGCTTCTGTAGATTTAAAAGTGCCAGTAAAAACAAAAAATTTATTTATTGATATAGATTTAAATGATCTTTTTATTGTTTCTTCTGTAGAAATTGTAGAAAAATTGTCTGGAAACTTTTTTAATCTAGAGGGAATTAAGGATGTAGGAGTAAAAATAAAAAAAGCAGAAGGAATAAAGTGTGAAAGATGTTGGGTAATATCAAATGAAGCCAATAATGACCAAAAATTATGTGGTAGATGTCAAAAGGTTATTAAAAATGGATAAAAAAAAAATATTATTTTTTATTATACCTATTTTAGTTCTAATTGACCAAATTACTAAAAGATGGGCACTAAAAAATATTTTTGAAAAAGATTTAATAATTGAAATTAATCAATATTTAAATTTTGTTTCTGTTTGGAATAAAGGAATTAGTTTTGGTTTGTTATCAAATTTTGAAAACATAAATTTTTTTATGATTATATTAACTGGCATTATTTTAATATTTATTTTTTTATGGATGATAAAAGCAACTAATTTAAATTTAAGTATTTCTCTAAGCCTTATTATATCTGGAGCAATTGGAAACTTAATTGATAGATTTAACCATAAAGCTGTGGTTGATTTTATTGATATACATATTAACGCTTATCATTGGCCAGCATTTAATTTAGCAGATAGTTACATTACAATAGGAGCTTTCTTATATATTTTTGTTATTTTTACTAGCCAAAATAATAATATTGCTTAAATTTATAGTTAAATGGATTTTCGAACTTATATTAAAAAAATATTTTACATTGCGACTCCGATTATTTTATTAGCTTCATGTGGATTGATAGGAGGAGATAAAGAAGTAGAAGTAAGTGAAAGTTCAGTTTTATCTGGGCCACCATTAGCAATTCCACCAGAATTTGATGTTGATGCACAAAATCAAAACCAAACTATTCCTAACTATGACTTAGAAACTTTAGAACCTTCACAAAATCCGGGTAATTTTGAAAATGAAACTAATTATGAAACTACTCAAAATGAAAATATTTTTGGCGAGGAAACAGCACCGTTAGAAACAACACCGTTAATAAATGATTCTGGAGAAATACAAAGTTTTGAGAGCTATAATCCTAATGTAGTTAGACAAAGCACTCCTTTAAATACAAATATAACTCCAAGAGTAAAAAGAAAGTATACACCTACAGTTCCTTCTGATTCATATAATTTTGATACTGATTTAGCGCCAAAAACTAAAAAAAGAGTATACGTGCAAAAAAAAGAAGAAAACTTCGAACCTTTTGGAGAAACAAATTCTTTACAAGAAAATTATAAAAAAAATGAAAGTTTATCAAAAGAAGAAGAAGTTTTATTAGAAGATATTTTAAATACCGATGATACAAAAAGTGATATACAAGATTTCTCAGTAAAAGGCGACTCTGATTAAACCTTTTTTTTATTTTAAAAAGAATTAATTTAATACATTATTTTTGTTTTTTTATGAGACATTTTTTATTTTTCATAATTCTGTTTTTTTTAAAACCTGCTTTTGCTGATTTTAAACCACAACATGCTATTTTAGATAATGGTTTAGAAATTGTGGTTATAGAAAACAATAGAGTTCCAGCTATTGCCCATTCAATTTGGTATAAAGTTGGGTCTGCAGATGAACCAAATGGAAAATCTGGCA
>CAYNCC010000098.1:0-3688 GCA_964396035.1 uncultured Alphaproteobacteria bacterium | reverse complement strand
TTAGGGACGAAGAAGGACAAGACGTTTTGTTTTTTGTTGATAATATATTTCGTTTTACGCAAGCAGGATCAGAAGTCTCTGCGCTTCTGGGACGTATTCCATCTGCTGTTGGATATCAGCCAACCCTCGCAACAGATATGGGAACTTTACAAGAAAGAATAACAACAACAAACAAAGGATCTATTACTTCAGTGCAGGCTATTTATGTACCTGCAGATGATTTAACAGATCCTGCACCAGCAACATCATTTGCTCATTTAGATGCAACAACAGTTTTAAGTAGATCTTTAGCAGAACTAGGTATTTATCCTGCGGTTGACCCTTTGGATTCAACTTCAAGAATTTTAGATCCAACTATTGTTGGCGAAGAACACTATCAAATTGCTAGAAGAGTGCAAGAGGTTTTACAATCATATAAATCCTTACAAGATATAATTGCTATTTTAGGTATGGATGAATTATCAGAAGAAGACAAATTAACTGTATCTAGAGCTAGAAAAATACAAAGATTTTTATCACAACCTTTTTTTGTTGCTGAAGTTTTTACTGGGGCCCCGGGAAAATTTGTAAAATTAGAAGATACCATTAAAGGTTTTAAAGGTATAGTAGATGGGGAGTACGATCATTTGCCTGAATCAGCTTTTTATTTAGTTGGTACAATTGAAGAAGCAGTTGAGAAAGCAAAAAAGATTTCTAAAGAAAAATAATGGATAAACAATTTTTATTTGAACTAATAACTCCAAGCCAAAAAATTGTTTCAAATAATTTTAATATGGTCGTTGTTCCTGGAGAAGAAGGAGATTTTGGTGTTTTACAAAATCACATTAATTTAATTTCTACTTTAAGACCTGGTTTTTTACAAACATATACTAATAATAAAATAGATAAAGAATATTTTGTTTATAAAGGATTTGCTGAAGTAACAGAGGATAAATTAATAGTTTTAAGCGACACTGCTTTTGAAAAAAATATTTTTAATTTGAAAAATGAGAAAGAAAATATTTTGAAATTTGAGAAACAAATAAATAAATCAACAGATGAAAAAGAAAAAAAGTTCTTTGAAGAAAAAATAAATAAAATAAATGTAATGATAGAAATGCTTACTTAAATCTTTTTAATAATTGGTAAAAATTCTTTAATTATTTTTTTATACATTTTTTTTTTAAACGCAACTATAGACTTTTCTAAATCTTTTATATGAATCCATTTCCAATCTGAAAATTCTGATTTACTAACATTTAAATTTATATCTTTATTTTCTATTCCCTTAAATTGCATTAAAAACCATTTTTGTTTTTGTCCTACGTATTGATTATTCCATAAATTTTTTTTTATAAATGAAGGAATTTCATATTTAAAAATTTTTTTACTTTTTGAAATAATTTTAATTTTTTTTATTCCTGTTTCTTCATAAAGTTCTCTAAGAGCAGCTTTTTCTTCAGTCTCACCTTTGTTTATCCCTCCTTGAGGCATTTGCCAAGCTGTTTTTTTTGAATCTATACGTTTTCCTACAAAAACTTTTTTTTCTGAATTTAACAACATAATGCCAACACCTAAACGATATGATTTATTTGACATTTATTTATAAAGTATTTGAATTTTAATTTAATGATATTTTATTGTATAAAGATATTCCTCTGACTAAATCCAGGGCTCTTGACAATTGGTAATCTTCAATTTTATCATCCTCAGCATCTTTTTTATTTTTATTGTTTTTATTTTCATTTTTTGAAGGATTATTTAAAGCTCCTTTTAAATCTTCTTCTCTACTATTTTTTCTATTTTCAACTTTTTCTATCTTAAATTCCTCAACAATTATGTCAGGATCAATACCGGTTTTTTGTATTGATTTTCCTGAAGGTGTAAAATATTTAGCAGTTGTCATTCTTAAAGCTCCATAAGGGTTTACAGGAATTATTGTTTGAACCGAGCCCTTGCCAAAAGATTTAGTTCCAACAACAATTGCCCTTTTATGATCTTGCAGAGCTCCAGCAACAATCTCTGAGGCAGAAGCAGATCCATTATTAATTATTATAACTAAAGGTAAACCATCAATCATATCTCCTGCTTTTGCTTTATAAATTTCAGGATTTTTACCATCTCTCCCTCTTGTTGAAACTATCTCGCCTTTTTCTAGAAACATATCAGATACAGAAACAGCTTGTTCTAATAAGCCCCCTGGATTATTTCTTAGATCTAGAACATAACCTTTTAGATTATTTTGTTTTTTATTAAGTTTTTTAATTTCCTCTCTTAATGATTTACTTGTTTGCTCAGAAAAAGAAGTGATTCTAATATAGCCAACATCTTTTTCTAGCCTTGATTTAATACTAGATATTTTAATTACAGCTCTTTTGATAGTTAAATCAAAGGGTTCTTGTTTAGATCTTCCAATGGTTACTTTTAATTTTGATCCCACTGGTCCTCTCATTTTATCAACAGCTTCATCTAATTTTAAACCAACTACAGATTTGCCATCTAAATGAGTTATATAATCACCAGCTTTAACACCAGCTTTGTAAGCAGGTGTATTATCAATAGGTGCAATAACTTTTACAAATCCATTTTCCATTGTAACTTCTATACCTAATCCCCCAAACTCTCCTTTGGTTTGTATTTTCATATTCTTTACGCTTTCTGCATCTAAAAAACTAGAGTGAGGGTCTAACGATGACAACATTCCATCAATTGCCGATTCTATGAGATCTTTGTTTTCAACATCTTCAACATAATCTGATTTAATTTTATCTATTGTTTCACCAAGAAATTTTAGATAATCATATTCACTTAACTCTTCTTTATTATTATCTACTGAAAAAGATTTGAAATATATTAGAAAAATAACAAAAAAAACTGCAAAAAATTTAAATTTGTTTTTCATTTAAAATTATTATAATGATTTTTTTTTAATAATATTAATTTTAATAAGATAATGTAAAATTTTAAAAATCAAATTTTTTATTTAATTGTTTAATATAATGCTTTCTAATTTACTTTTTTACTTATATTTTTAGCAAATGTCTAATTTAATTTTAATGCGTCATGGACAAAGCATTTGGAATCTACAAAATAGATTTACTGGGGGCATAGATGTTCCCTTAACTAGAAAAGGAATTCGCCAGGCAAAAAAAGCAGGTCGTGAACTTAAAAATTTGGGAATTTCAATAGATTTTGTTTATTCTAGCAAGCTAACAAGAAGCATAGAAACAGCAAAGAATGCTATAGAAATATTTAATTCTACCGGCAAAATTAAAAAAAAAATTATTAAGGTTGAGGCCTTAAATGAAAGAGATTATGGCGAATTATCGGGAAAGTATAAAGATGAACTTGTAAAGTTACATGGGGAAAAGAAAGTTTTAGAATGGAGAAGAAGTTTTAAAATTAAGCCTCCTGGTGGTGAAAGTTTAGAAGATGTCTTAAAAAGAGTTAATCCGCTACTAAAAAAAAAAATTATACCTTTACTACGTAAGAAAAAGAACATTTTAATTGTCGCTCATGGTAACGCATTAAGAGCTTTTAGAATTGCAACAGGAGAATATGACAATACAAATATATCAAATATACAAATTCCCCCTTGCGTTCCTGTAATTTATGAGTATAAAAATAGTGGTAAAAAAAAAAACAGATTAAGTGTGAAAGATTCGAAAACAAATATAACAAGTAAATTTACTTATCAAATTGAGGAACT
>CAYNCC010000097.1:0-3786 GCA_964396035.1 uncultured Alphaproteobacteria bacterium | reverse complement strand
CCAGCTTCTATCAATGTTTCAACACAGTACTCTGACATGGGCTTATTGGCAATTGGGAGTAACTGTTTTGGACCAGTATGTGTCAAAGGACGAAGACGAGTTCCATGACCACCGTGAAGTATAACACCTTTCATATTTTATTGAAAAATTTTTCTGCTAATTTAACTGATCTACTGAATTATAGTAAAATTTTCAATTATTGGATATTTTCTCTGCCAATACATTCCCTGAATTTTTAAATGGATTAACATCGAAACTATTGTGTTTATAGATAATATACTCATAACCTAATTCTTTCAATAGATTCAAAACTGATTCTATTTTATGAGATTTAGTATTTGCAATATAATCTATTTTTACACGTTTTACGATCTTTAGATCCTCTTTATTTAACAAAGTCTCACAACCTTTACAGTCCATTTTTAGTAAATCGACAGATGAAATATTAAATTTATCAAATAGCGTTTTCACCGTCATTCCTTCTACCTGAGTTTTTTTGGCATTACTACCAAATTTATTAAATAATGTAGCACCACCAATCTGAATATCTACCCCATCTTCATAATATTCAATTATCTCATCCTTACCTATTGCTGCACGTATGGGGATAATTTTTTTTGAGAGATCCGAATTTAATTTTAGGTTTCGGATCATTTTTTCGTAGTTTGATTCCGTCATCTCTACAGCATAAACAGTAGCGCCCTTAGAACCAAAATACAGAGGTGTATCACCAACTGCCGCACCTACATCAATTACAACCTTATCCATCAAGCTTTTTGAATATTGATCATGAACACGTCTTATGAATGACTCAACAATTACATCAGGTAGTATAGCATCCAGAAAGAATTTGATTCCTTCTGATGTCTCAATTATACTCTGCTTACTTTGAATAATTCTTAAGATTTTTTCACTCTTTATTGATGTAGTATATTTCTCATCAATAAAGAATGCACCATCTCTTATTCCATGATCAAATAAAGCAAGTAATAGTTGATCATCTTTTGATAATTTACCTAATGAAATGAAAAAGTTATTGATACCATCAAATGATATCTTTACTCTATTTCCATCTATTTTGAATATCTCTGCATATTTTTCAACAGACAGTAGATGTAAAATTGCTTTATAATCAATTAGTTTCATTGAATAGTTAATACCATTTTCAAATTCGATTGTACAGTTTTTACTAAATAATATGGATCTGATTATAGAAAAACGATTTTTGATTCTAGAGCCTCTAGTAAAATATGGAAATATTTCATAAAGAGTAACAAATTTTCCAGAATACTTCATAACGGTATCTCAAATCTAATCTTATTAAATCATATACTAAAATTTGATCTCTGATGCATCATGTAAAAATAATTTATTAAATTAAAATTCACCAATATCTTTTTTTTCAATATCGGTAAAAAATTTATCAAATTCTTGGATCTGTTCTTTACTAGCCTTCCCAGTTTGAACATCTAACAATATTCTAACCATTTTAGCCACCATTGGCTCCTCAAAGCCCCAAAGTACTTTCTCTGTACTGAGTTGTGTTTGAGTATGCCATCTACCAATTAATACTGCAGCAGGAAAATATATTATTGTAAAGATAATACCAAACATCCATAAGCTTGATAGATCTCCAAAAAATGCACTACCTTCTAGTAGATAATTAAATGTGATTAAAATAAAATTTAGAAATACTAAGAGAAACATAAGATATGTGGAATGTCCTATCCTACTATCATACCAACTTTTTCTTATAAAATTTTTTTCAAAGACCATTCTAAAACCTTAATTTTTTCTCTATACCAAGTAACATCTTTCTAAACTCATCAATTTCTTCCTGACTAGCCTTCCCAGTTTGAACATCCAATAAAGTTCTCATCATTCTCGCTAGTATTGGATTTTGTTGATTAACCAAAGTTGTTTCAACTCTCAACTGAGTTCTTCTATGCCAATAACCAACTATTGTTGCTAGTGGAATGTATATCACAATAAATAAAAGTGCAAACATCCACAATTCCGGAATTAATTCTTTGAAGACTATGACTTTTTCTATTAATAGTCTATACGCAATTAAGATAAAATTAACAAAAGTTAGTGCAAATATCAGGTATACGCTATGACCCTGCCTAAATTCCCACCATCTTCTTCTTGCCCATCCTACTTTCATTGATCTATCTCACATAATTTCCCTATGAATAAAGATTGCAAGATTCGACTTTATTTTATCTTGCGTCAAAATTATTCTCATCCAATATCCATAAATCTCAAATCTGTTAATTAATTTCCCATAATCGAGTCGAATATCTTAAAATTTATTTTAAATAGCTTGACTTGGTGATTAAAACCCATATTTTCAGAACTAAACTCATTCTCTAGATATTCATATTGTTCTTCATTATTATAGAGATTTTGTAAAAACTCGGGTAAATCCTGGTTATTATCTACAAGAATATGCGTTAATTCATTTCTGTTTTCTAAGATAAAATCTTCTAAATTCTTGTGATTAGTTATTTGAACCATACTAATTTCATAGTTTTCTTCTAGAAACAGAAATGGCCAATTGTTTGGAATTTGTGCTGCTCTGATATATTGTGTTTCAGTTGGATGAAAATTTATTCCTTGTACCTTATCAGAAATAATCTGTGCAATTTCATACATTTCAATTTCTTTTTCATAGTTGATTTTTTTGTATTCATAAAAAACCACAGAGCTTATCAATATTCCAGCTATAATTATTGATATGAGAATATTTTTGTTTGAAATTTTTGAAATATAGCTTCTTACTGCAAATAACGAAATCAAGCAAAAAACTGGAAATAGAAAATAAAGATATCTTGTATCTTGTGCTTGCATCATGTATGCATATAGAATAGGAATAGAACCACATATCAAAAATACAATGATAAAATTTGTTTCTTTATTTCTATTTCTTAGGAATTGGATAAAACCAAACGGCACAAAAATTAGAAAAGTTGGAACCATTATCCATCCTAAATATTTTATAAATAGTTCAAACCCATCAACTATTTTTTGATCTTCACCCTGTCCTGTCATTGATAAGATTTGTTCTGTTCCTCCAGAAGCTCTTTGAAATATCCCATCATTACCACTAACTTCTATTTTGTATATCATAATCGGAGTTAGGATTAACATGAAAATTACTAAAGATGGTAGATATGTTTTTACAACTTCTTTTGATATTCTATATCTTATGAAAAACAATATTGATAAAGTTAATAGAAGGAATATTCCTTCAGAACGAACTATTGTACAGAACGATGCTAAAACAAACGATAAAAAAATAGCTTTTTTACCATATCTTAAAAAAATTACCAGTGATGAAATACCTAGTAAGATAAACAGTGGCTCTGTTATTCCTAATAGTGAATTTAGTATTATTCGTGGCTCAAATGCGAATAATGCAGCACCCACCAATGAAATTTTTTCATCAAAAAACTTTCTGCATAGAAAATAAATTGGAACTATTATTAGTGTAGATAAAATTACTGAAATTGTTCTTTGCATCTGCATGTAATCTAAAGAATTTTCTAGATTGATAATTGAAAACCAGAATGAAAGGAAAATTGGCCATCCATTATTTGCAGGCGCCCATTCAGTAGGCAAATGTCCATAATAATTTATGCCAGTTGCGTAGGTGAAATTGTCCATCGCATCAGCTACTAAAGGTAATTCATGAGGGAAATAAAAAAATCGTAGTCCCAAGCCTACAAAAAAGATAGTGCCGAGTGAGATTATTGCTGTTTTATTGTTAATTTTTTGTGTATT
>CAYNCC010000096.1:0-3799 GCA_964396035.1 uncultured Alphaproteobacteria bacterium | reverse complement strand
CCCACTTCGTAGCCGGAGCCGGCACCGGGGGGACAACGAGCGGTGTGGGCCGCTATTTGAAAGAGCAAGACCCGAATATCCAAATCGTCGTGGCTGACCCGGAGGGTTCGGTTTTCTCCGGAGGGTCGGGCCGCCCCTACCTGGTGGAGGGAGTCGGTGAGGACTTCTGGCCTGATACCTACCATCAGGAGTTCGTCGATGTGACCATCCCGGTCAGTGACGCCCAGTCGTTCGCAACAGCCCATCGGGTGACCCAAAAGGAGGGTCTTCTGATCGGCGGTTCAGGTGGCACAGCGGTCGCTGCAGCTCTCCAGCTGGCTGAGGGACTCACCGAAGAACACCTTGTTGTCGTGCTTATCCCGGACTCGGGCCGGGGGTATCTGAGCAAGGTGTTTAACGCCGGTTGGATGGCCACCATGGGCTTCGACCGAGAGGACGGGAATGTCGTTGGGAACCTCCTCGAGGCGAAAGGCGAGGACCTTCCTGAATTGATTTATGTGAGCCCGGACGACATGGTTCGCGACGCGGCGCTCATCATGCGTAAGCACGGGGTATCGCAGTTGCCAGTAGCCAAGGGCGATATGCCACTTTCCGCGGCTGAGGTGATCGGTTCAGTGTCGGAGTTGTGGTTAATGACTCGCGCTTATGAGTCTGACGAGGTGCTCGACCAGCGGATTGAAGACGTGATGCAACCTCCGCTCCCGACGATCGGAGCCGGAGAGGGTATTGATCGGGCAGCAGACCTACTCGAAAGCGCGCCGGCCTTGCTCGTTCTCGATGGGGGTCGACCTCGCACCGTTATTTCCCGCACCGACATGCTCAGCTACGTCTCCCCGGGCGAGGTCTGAGGTGGCAATCGACAACCCGATTTCCTCTGGCTTCGAAGACCCGGATGAGTTCGGGTTCGAAACGCGGGCCATCCGGGCCGGGCAGCCGCATGACTTGCGCTCCGGCGCTGTTGTTACCCCAATAGTCTTAACTACGACATTCGCTCAAGATGCGGTGGGCGAACCCAAGTTCGGCTACGAGTACTCCCGGACCGGCAATCCGACCCGCCATGCTTACGAACAGTGCTTGGCGAGCCTCGAAGGAGCTCGACACGGGTTCGCATTCGCCAGCGGGCTGGCCGCTGAGGACGCCCTGCTAAGGAGCCTTGAACCCGGCGACCATTTGCTTATTGGAGATGACGCCTACGGCGGTACTTTCCGGCTGATCGATCGGGTCCTAAGCCGAACCGGGGTCAGCTATGCCGCGGTTGATTTGACCAATCCGGATGCGGTTTCGGCCGCCTGGACCCCGGAAACCCGATTGGTGTGGATGGAGACGCCGACCAACCCACTACTCACTGTGTTCGACATAGCAGCGATCGCCGACACCACCCACAAGTGCGGGGGGTTGCTGGTAGTTGACAACACGTTTGCCACCCCATATCTGCAAACACCACTCGCGCTCGGGGCGGACGCAGTGGTGCACTCGGCGACCAAGTACTTAGGCGGGCATAGCGACGTGGTTGGCGGATTCGTGGCGTCGAACCATGAGGCTTTGACAACACACCTCAGGTTTGTTCAGAACGCGGCTGGGGGAGTTCCGAGTCCGTTTGATTGCTATCTAGTGCTACGGGGGATCAAGACCTTGGCTGTTCGAATGGACCGCCACTGTGAGAACGCGGCGGCCGTTGTGGAGGTTCTGAAATCCCATCCGAGGGTGAGTCATGTCTACTACCCCGGGCTCGCAGAGCACCCTGGCCACGAGGTGGCGAAGCAGCAAATGTCCGCGTTCGGAGGCATGGTGTCGTTCAGTCTTGCCGGAGGCCGCGAGGCCGCTGAGAAGATCGCAGTGTCAACTGAGGTATTCACTCTGGCTGAGTCACTCGGTGCCGTCGAATCGTTAATTGAGCACCCGGGGGTGATGACACATGCCGCGGCGGTCGGATCCCCCCTTGAGGTACCCGACGATCTGATCCGCCTGTCGGTGGGTATTGAGTCCGTCGACGACTTGGTCACAGATCTCGAACAGGCCTTGGGAACCGCCTAGGCGGCAGGACCCCGATGATTAACCGACATGACCTGGTGGTGGTCGGTGGTGGGCCGGCCGGCTACGCCGCCGCTCTCTACGGGTCCGCCGCGGGGCTGGACGTCGGCCTGGTGGAAGAGCGCCTCGTCGGCGGCACCTGTCTTCATGTCGGATGCATCCCGGCGAAGGAGCTTCTGGAGACAGCCTCGGTGCTTCGAACTGTTCGCCGGGCCAGTGAGTTCGGAATCGACACCACTGATCAGCCAGTGCTCAACCTGGGGGCGAGTCAGCACCGTAAGCAAACGGTGATCGACCGGCTTTTTCAGGGGCTCGGCACACTACTCGCCGACCGTGACGTCACCGTCTACGACGGCACCGGTCAATTAAAAGGAGACCGGACTGTCGAGGTCACCCACGGAAACGGGTCTACGGTCATCGCAGCCGATCATGTGGTTCTTGCTACCGGTTCGACTCCGCGCACCCTTGCTGGCTTTGATGTGAACGACCGATTAGTTGTGACCAGTGATGAGTTTCTCTCATCCCGCGAGCGACCGGACCGAGTAGCGGTGATTGGCGGTGGAGCAGTCGGTTGCGAGTTCGCGTCGATGCTTGTCGACTTTGGCTCTTCGGTGACCCTGCTAGTAGTACTCGATGGCATTCTGCCTGGGTGTGACCCCGACGTCTCTTCGGTGGTCCGTCGTTCTTTTGAGCGAAGAGGGATTGACGTCCATACCGGAGTGGAGGTTGAGGGCCATGATCCGGCTGGCGGAACAACCACAGTCAGATTCTCCGGTCAGGAAGTGGAGGTCGACCTAGTTGTCATGTCTGTGGGCCGTCGACCCAGAGGCGATTCGGCCTGGTCCGCGGGGACGGGAGTGGAGGTTGCCAGCCGTGGCTACCTCGTTACGGATCATCGGCTTCGCACCGGTGAACCGGGGGTATACGCAGCGGGAGACGTAATCGAAACTCCGCAGCTGGCTCACGTCGGTTTTGCCGAGGGGAGGTTCGTGGTTCAGGACCTACTCGGCGAGGAACCCACGCCCATTGATTCATCGACGGTGCCTTGGTGTATTTACTCCCATCCGGAGGTTGCTTTTGCCGGCCTGACTGAGGACGCTGCTCGCACCGCGGGTTATGAGGTGGTGACATCGAAGCACCGCTTCGTGGGGAACGGTCGAGCCGCCATCCTCGGAGACACTGACGGGTTGGTCAAGGTTGTCGCTGAAGCGGATCGGGACGGACGGGCCGGTCGTATTCTGGGGGTACACATGGCGGGCCCATGGGTAACTGAACAGATTGGCCAGGGCTATCTGGCGGTGAACTGGGAGGCCACAGTCGACGAAGTCGCCAGTTTTGTTCAGCCCCACCCGACCCTCGGTGAGCTCTTCGGGGAAGCTCTGCTCTCTCTCACTGGCCGATCACTCCACGGCTGAGACCGAATCAAGGGTTGGATGTAGCCGGCTAGACGGTTGACCGGCGACTAGTTAGATGCCCACCTTGTCAAGGGGTATCCCTCTCTGCTCCTCGTATCACGAAAAGAGGAACGGGAGCTGTTGTCTTTCTCCTCTCGATCACATCGTTGTATTGCGGAGCAGCCAGCTGACCTACGGGTTAGGCGTATTCGTTCCGATCTGGGAGGCGAGTAGTTTCATCATCTCGCGAGCCACCATCGGCCCTGCGTTTTGGTTCTGACCGGTGACAAGATTGCCATCCACCTCCCAGTGGTTGGCGAATGGGTCACGCCGGCGATGCCGGCAATGAAAGTCCGCCCCCAGTCGACGTAGTT
>CAYNCC010000095.1:2870-3817 GCA_964396035.1 uncultured Alphaproteobacteria bacterium | reverse complement strand
TATTAACTTTACACTTGTTCCATATCTAGAAAGTTAAATAGAATTTAAAACAAAACCTACACAACATTCTGTTAAGGAAGTTTTGGGTCTTGGGATACAACCAGATATACTACTATGTAGATGTGAAAGACCTTTACCTGAAGAATCAAAAAAAAAAATATCTTTATTTTGCAATATAAATGAAAATTCTGTAATTCCAGCTGTCAATGTAAATAACATTTACGAAGTTCCTCGAAATTTACATAAAAATGGTTTAGATAGAGAAGTTTGTAGTTTTTTTAATTTAAAAGTAAGAAAGCCTAATTTAAAAAAATGGGAATTAATAGAAAAGAGAATATCTAATCCTGAATGAAATGTTACAATTGGATAAGTAGGTAAATATAACTCTCTAGATGATTCTTATAAATCATTAGTTGAAGCACTAATTCACGGATCAATCTCAAATAATGTCAAATTAAATATTGAATGGTTAGATTCTGAAATCTTTGAAAAAAATAAAAAAATAGGAGGGTTAGATAGAATTAATGGTATTTTAATTCCAGGTGGTTTTGGCACAAGAGGAACAAATGGAAAAATTAACGCAGCGACTTATGCTCGAGTAAATAAAATTCCTTTTTTTGGTATATGTTTGGGCATGCAAATTGCAATAATTGAAGCAGCAAGAAATTTAGCAAAGTTAAAGAACGCAAACTCTACAGAATTTGCAAAAACAAAGAATCCTGTTATAGGCATAATGACAGAATGGGTTAAACAAAATAAAAAAGTAGAAAGAAAATTAAATGGGGATATGGGTGGAACAATGAGACTTGGCGCATATGGCTGTAATTTAAAGAAAAATTCTAAAATATTTGATATTTATAAAAAAAATAAAATTTCTGAAAGACATAGGCATAGATATGAGGTTAATATTAATTACATAAAAAAATTAGAAAAAATTGGTTTGTATT
>CAYNCC010000095.1:0-2860 GCA_964396035.1 uncultured Alphaproteobacteria bacterium | reverse complement strand
AGCTGCAATTAATAGATCTAGATTGGTTTAAGTACAAATTAAATGAAAAAAAATACCATCGTTAAAATAGGCAATGTCTCTATTTCAAATAATCTTCCTTTAACGCTAATTTCAGGACCATGTGTCATTGAAAGTAAGCAACATGCAATAGATATTGCTGGAAAAATTAAAGATATTTGTTCGCTTTTAAATATAAATTTTATTTTTAAATCATCATTTGATAAAGCAAACAGAACAAGTATTAAAAGTTCAAGAGGCATAGGTCTTAATAAATCTTTAAGTATTTTTTCTGAAATAAAAAAGAAAATAAAATGTCCTATAACAACTGATGTTCATGAACCGGACCAATGTAGTATAATTTCAAAAGTGATTGATTTACTTCAAATTCCAGCTTTTTTATGTAGACAAACTGATCTATTAATTGCTGCAGCTAAAACAAAAAAGCCTATAAATATTAAAAAAGGACAATTTTTATCTCCATCAGAAATAAAAAATGTAATAAATAAAATTAAAAATAATAATAAAATTTTATTAACTGAAAGAGGATATAGCTTTGGCTATAACAATTTAATATCTGATATGAGAGCTCTTGCTATTATGAAAAAAACTGGACTTCCTGTTATTTTTGATGCGACACATTCTGTTCAGCAACCAGGAGGCTTGTTAAAAAGTAGTGGTGGTCAAAGAGAATTTGTTCCAGTTCTTGCTAAAGCAGCCGTGTCAGTTGGAATAGCAGGGGTATTAATTGAAACTCATAATAATCCTGATAAAGCTCCAAGTGATGGTCCTTGCATGGTTCCTTTAAAGAATCTTCAAGTTTTGTTAGAAAAATTAATAGAACTTGATTTTATTACAAAAAATAATTAAAAAAAAACTTCTATGAAAATAGAGAAAATAATAGGAAGAGAAATTATTGATAGTAGAGGTTTCCCTACTGTTGAAGCTGAAGTTCATCTTGATAATGGTCACTTTGGTAGAGCATCAGTCCCTTCTGGTGCATCAACAGGAAAATTTGAGGCACATGAGTTAAGAGACGGTGATAATAAAAGATTTTTAGGAAAAGGGGTATTAAATGCTGTAGATAATATAAATAAATTAATATCAGAAAATTTAAAAGGTCAAAATCCAAGTGATCAACAAAATATTGATAAATTATTAATAGAATTAGATGGAACAGATAATAAAAAAAAATTAGGAGCTAATGCAATATTAGCTGTCAGTATAGCTAATTGTAAAGTAGCTAAAAATAAATTTAACTCCAATGAAAATTCATTAATGCCAGTTCCGTTAGTTAATATTTTAAATGGAGGAGTACACGCAGATAATGGGTTAGATATTCAAGAATTTATGATTGTTCCTGTTAGCGCAAATAATTTTAAACATGCAGTTCAAATTTCTTGTGAAATTTTTCAAACTTTAAAAAAAATATTATCAGATAATTCATTGTCAACAAATTTAGGCGATGAAGGTGGTTTCGCTCCTCAACTTAAAAATCATAGTGAAGCACTTAGTTATTTAATTAAATCTATAGAAAAAGCAGGATACAAACCAGGAGACGATGTTTATATCGCTTTAGATGCCGCTTCTTCTGAATTTTATGATAATAAAAATTACAATATTTCAGGAGAAAATAAAAATATTGGATCAGATGAATTAATTAAATATTACGAAAAAATGATTTCTTCCTATCCTATAATTTCAATTGAGGATCCAATGTCAGAAGATGATATAGACGGATGGAAAAATATAACAAAAACTTTAGGTAATAAGATCCAATTAGTAGGTGATGATTTATTTGTAACTAATGTTGTAAAACTTAAAGAAGGGATTAAAAATAAAATTGCAAATTCAATACTAATTAAATTGAATCAAATTGGCACAGTGACAGAAACTTTTGAAGCTATCAATCTTGCAAAAAATAATAATTATAATAACATAATTTCCCACCGATCTGGTGAGACGGAAGATATTTTTCTTGCAAATTTAGCTGTTGATTCAAATTCTGGCCAAATAAAAACTGGATCCATGGCCAGATCAGAAAGATTATCTAAATATAATGAATTAATCAGAATTGAAGAGAATATTAACAGTAAATATCCAGGAAAAAGCATTTTTAATTTTTTAAAATGAAAGATTATTTGATTGGTCTTTTTGTAATATTAATATTTATATTATTTTCTTATATATTTATAGGAAATAAATCTATTTTTACTTACTTAAAATTACATAAAGAATTGAATATAAATAAAGACATTGAGAATACCTTAAAGAAAGAAAATAAAGAATTAAAACAAAATATAAAAAAATTAAAAGAAGATACCTTAGATCTTGATTATTTAGATGAAATTGCTAGAGAAAAACATAATTTATCTAAAGAAGATGAAATAATTATTTTTAATAACAAAGAAAAAAAAAAAAAATAAATTGGTATATTTTAAAAATAATAAAATAATCTCTGAACCAATAGAAAAAATTTATAACTTAGTTGCAGATGTAAAAAAATATCCAGATTTCTTACCTTGGTGCAATGATATAACAATAAAGAAAAAAACAAAAAAATATATCATAACTAGGGTAAAAGTTGGATTTCAAAACATAAATGAAAATTATTTATGCAAGGTTTTACTTTTTCCTCAAAAAAGAATTACTTTAGATTATATTAGCGGACCTTTTGAATATCTTGAAATAGATTGGAAATTTAAAAAAGTTTCAAAAAACAAAACTGATGTCAGTTTCTTTTGTAATTTTAAGTTTAGATCTGTTTTCCTAAGATTATGTACAAGTTTTTTTCTAGAAAATGCAGTGGAAAAAATGGTAGATGCTTTTGAAAAAAAATTAAATTCTACTTAAAACTTTAGTT
>CAYNCC010000094.1:0-3842 GCA_964396035.1 uncultured Alphaproteobacteria bacterium | reverse complement strand
TTTATAAAATTATTAATCTTACCAATAAGCTATATTGTCTGTTATTTTTTTATAGAAAAAATTAAATTAAAAAAAAAGAATAATTAAATTAAAAAATGTATAGATACCCAAATATTGAAAAATTATTACATAGAAGAACTTTCTTGTTAGGGGCAGGTAAAGGACTTTTATTTACAGGGATATTAGGCCGGTTGATATATCTTCAAGTTTACAAAACAGATCAATATAAATTATTAGCTAACAAAAATAGAATCAGTTTAAGATTATTAACGCCTATTCGTGGAAAAATATTAGATCGAAACAATGAACTACTTGCATTAAATAAAAATACGTTTCGTGTTTTAGCATTTGCAAAAAATAAGAAACATGCGGAAGAAATATTATCTAAAGTGAGTAAAATTATTTTTTTAACCAATTCCGAAATAAACAATGCAATTCAAGAATTTTCAAAAAAAAAGAAATTTATGCCTTTTTTAATTAAGGATAATTTAAAGTGGAATGAAGTTTCAGCAATTAGTGTTAATTCATATAATTTACCACAAATTATTATTGAAACTGGTTTAAATAGAGAATATCCATTTAGCGATATAGGAGCACATATAGTTGGTTATCTTGCTCCTCCGAATACTCAAGATATTAAGAAAGATCCTATATTAGGACATATGAATATTAAAATTGGCAGATCTGGTATTGAACAAAAATTCGAAAAAAAATTACGAGGATTACCTGGTACAAAGCATTTAGAAGTAAATGCTTTTGGAAGAGTTATTAGAGAAATAAGAAGAGAAAATAGCCTTTCTGGTCAAGATATGAAATTGACGATTGATATTAAATTTCAAAAGTTTCTTTATTCATTATTAAAAGATCAAGTTGGTTCATTAGTAGTTATTGATATCCAAAATGAAGAATTAATTGGCATTGCATCCTCTCCAAGCTTTGACCCAAATTCTTTTAATCAAGGGTTAACAGAAGACAAATGGAATGAAATTATAAAAAACCCATTGGCTCCTCTTTTAAACAAATCAATATCAGGAGAGTATTCGCCTGGATCAACTTTTAAATTATTTGTTCTAATGTCAGCTTTTAAAAATAAAATTATAAAAAAAAATACTTTAATTGAATGCACTAGTAAATTGGAATTAGGAGATAGATTTTTTTATTGTTGGTGCCACAAAAAAAAAACAGGTTGTTATGCTACAAGAGAAAATAAAAGAAAAGTCGGGCCTAAATTAGCGATAGCGCAATCTTGTGATTGTTTTTTTTACGAGTTGGCAAGAAAAATAGGAATTGAAAAAATTGCTAAAACAGCAAGAAGTTTTGGTATAGGAGAAAAAACAGAGATCGACCTTGATGGTGAAAAAGTAGGATTAGTTCCAACCAAATCATGGAAGAAAAAAAAATATAAAGTTGGTTGGCGAATTGGAGAGACTTTGATAACAGGTGTGGGACAAGGTTATTTAAAGACAACGCCTTTACAGTTGGCAATAGCAACAGCAATGATTGCAAATAATGGAAAAAGAATATTTCCAAAGGTTAATGCTAATAATTACAGCACTAACAAACAACTTTCAAATGAAGATAATACTTTTGTTGATGATCAAGAGTATTTTTCTTTAATTAAAGAAGCAATGTTTAATGCAGTTAATAAGCCAGTAGGCACTGCATATGGATCAAGATTATCTACAATTCCATTTGCTGGTAAAACTGGCACTGTTCAAGTACGTTCAATAACTGAAAAAGAAAGAGAGAAAGAAATCACTCCTAATAAAGATCTTCCATTTGATCAAAGAGATCATTCTTTGTTTGTTGGTTTTGCACCATATGATACTCCTAAATATGCTCTTTCAGTAGTTATCGAACATGCTGGAAGTGGTTCTAAAGTTGCAGCGCCTATTGCGAAAAAAATTTTTAAAAGATTAATTTAAAATGAGAACTTCTTCATTCATAAATAAAATTCATTGGCCTTTTATTTTATTATTAATTTTAATTTCATCTATAGGCATTGCATTGTTATATTCAATTGCAGATGGCCAATGGAATCCTTGGGCATTAAGACAAAGTATAAGATTATCTATTGGTTTAATATTATTATTTGTAGTATCGCAAGTAAATATAAAATTTTGGTATCAACATGCTTATCATTTTTATTTTTTTTGTATTTTTTTAATTGTTGCAACGCTTTTATTCAGTAGAGAAATTAGCGGAGCTAAAAGATGGCTTAATTTATATTTTTTTACTATGCAACCAGCGGAAGTCTTTAAAATTATTATCATTTTATCTTTAGCCAAATATTTTAATTCGATAAAACTGCAGAGCTATGATATAAAACAAAGAATATTAGTTCCATTTTTAATTTTATTAATACCTGTTTTATTAATATTTAAACAACCAGATTTAGGCACATCATTAATTATTCTTTTTTCAGGCATAATAGTTTTTTTTGTATCTGGAATTCGTATTAAAACATTTTTTATTTCTGGCTTTATAGGAATTACTAGTTTTCCTTTATTATGGTATTTTTTGAAAGATTACCAAAAATCAAGAATAATAAATTTTTTAGATCAACAAAACGATCTTCTAGGTGCAAATTATCATATTACTCAATCTAAAATTGCAATAGGATCAGGAGGTTTTTTTGGAAAAGGCTATCTTGAAGGCACACAAAGTCATTTACAATTTATACCTGAGATGCAAACTGATTTTATTTTTTCAGTATTAGGAGAAGAATTCGGATTGTTTGGCATTCTTATTTTGTTTTTTTTATATGCCACATTAATTTTATGGTCAATTAATTTAAGTCTTGATTCTAGAAATTTTTTTTCAAAGATTTTTGGTATTAGTTTTATAACAAGTTTTTTCTTAAGTATATTTATTAATGTAGGTATGGTTACTGGAATTATTCCTGTAGTAGGGGTGCCTTTACCACTTTGTTCTTTTGGAGGTTCTGCAATGATATCCTTTTTTATTGGTTTTGGCATACTATTAAGTGGATATAATTTTAAAGACCAGAAAGTAGATGGATAATTTCTTTATTTAAGGGCGATTAGCTCAGTTGGCAGAGCAGCTGACTCTTAATCAGCTTGTCGCGGGTTCGACTCCCGCATCGCCCTCCAAAATAGTTAACTTTCAAAAAAATAAAAAATTGATAATATTAAATTAATGGGAAATAATAAAGACAACGCTCCAACTATACAAGAAACTCTTCGCCTGATTGAAGCCAAACTTGCTAATAATAAAACAAAAAAAAAAGGAATATCTAATAAAGATACAAAAAATATTGCTTCAAACAACATATCGTTATCAAATATTTTTAAAAAAAGAGAAGAGAATAAAAAACAAGTAATAAAATCAGAAAAAAATGATAATGTTTTGTTGCTTACAAAAAAAGTAGATGAAAAAGGTAAAATTGTAGACTTAGAAAGAAAAAAAACTTTTAAAAAAAAATTAAAAATTAAAACAAAAAATAAAATTGAAAAAGAAAAAGATAAAAAGATAAATTTGAAAATTATTGATAATAGGAATTTAAGTAAAACTACTGATCTAGCAGTGATTATAAAAAAATTGAAGAATATCAGAGATAACAAAATAAATAGCAATAAGACAAGAAGTTCAAAAAAAATAAATAATGAAATTAAGAAATTAAATGAGACTATAAATTTAGCAGAAGATCTTTTTACAAAAGAGCTTTTGGATTTATAAATTTATTAAAATAATTATTTTAAATATTTAGTTTGTCTGTTAGTGGCCTTAAAAAGTCTTTTATAAGTTTTTGTATTTTATCATTTGGTTTATTTTCTATCATTTTTTTTTAATTTTCTCCATTCACATGGATAAGTAAATTT
>CAYNCC010000093.1:0-3856 GCA_964396035.1 uncultured Alphaproteobacteria bacterium | reverse complement strand
ATTTGTACATGCAGATGCAAAAGATTTTCTAGATATTCTAATAAAAAAATTAGCAGAAGATAGTTTATCAAATTATACTTCATGGTTAGAAAAATGTATTGAATGGAAGAAAAAATATCCAACCTGTTTACCTGAATACAAAAATACTAAAGATCAAATCAACTCATATTTTTTAATTGATCAAGTTTGTAAAAATTCTGAGGCAGGGGACATATTTGTTTCTGATGCAGGTGGAACTTTTTACGCTGTATCACAAGCTATTACACTAACAGAACCAAATCAACGTTACATACCATCTAGTGCTATGGCTACTATGGGTTACAGTCTTCCAGCTGCAATAGGAATATCAGTTGCAACAGGTAATAGAGTAATTGCTTTTACTGGTGATGGTTCTTTGCAACAAAATATTCAGGAATTTCAAACGTTAGTTGAGTATAACCTACCAGTAAAACTGTTTGTCCTAAATAACGATGGATATCATTCCATACGCACTTCACAAACAAATTATTTTGAAGAGAGATATATTGGAGAGAGTTCAAAATCTGGGGTATCTTTTCCAGACACGGTAAAAATTGCTGAAGCATACGGCATCAAAGCATTTAGAATTAACCAACCATCACAAATTACTGATGTAGTAAATCAGGTTCTAAATTACGATGGTCCTGTAATATGTGATGTAATTGTACCTAGAGAGCAAGAAATCATTCCTACTGTTGCATCTAAAGTAAACGAAGATGGAACAATGTCCTCACGACCACTAGAAGATATGTACCCATTTTTAGATAGAGAAGAATATCAAAGTAACATGTTCATTAAAGAGGTTTAATAGAGGTTTTCTTAGTTTTCTAAGAAACTCATTATAGTTCTTTTAAAACCATTTTTAATTGAAATAGTAGGACGCCACCCAAGTTTTTTAATTTTTGAAATATCAGGTTTTTGAATTCTAACTGATTCATTTAAATATTTTTGTTTTAAAGTATTTTTTCTAATTATTTTTATTTGTTTTTCGGGAAAAATATTTGCTATATTTTTTGCTAATTGATTTACACTAGCAGATTGAGTTGGATTAGAAATATTGTATGCTTCACCATTTTTACCTTTTAGTAAAATTGTAAATAACGCATTAATTGTATCACTGATGTAACAAAATGGTCTAACGGTTTTACCATTTGATTTAATATTTAAATTATTATTATTTACTACATCAGATACAAGTGATGCAAATATCCGTCCATCTGTTAATTTCATTGTAGGGCCGTATGTATGAAAAATTCTACCAATCTTAATTGGAATTTTTTTTTCATGATACCAAGAAAGACACATATTTTCACCCATTCTTTTACTTTCTGCATAACATGATCTAGCATCAAGTGGATCTAAAGCACCAAAACTATTCTCTTGAATATTTTTTTTAGTTAAATTACCGTAGACTGCTCCACTAGATAAAAATAAAAACCCATTAAAATTTTTATGTTCTGAAATCTCTAGTAAATTTTTTGTTCCAATGATATTAGGCAAAATGGTATCTATAGGATTATTTTGATATTGTGTTGGATCTGCCGGACTAGCACCATGTATGATATAATTAATTTTTGTTTTAGTTTTAATTTTTTGTATCACATCTTGATGAATGATTTTTAACGACGAATCGTTTAAAAAGCCTTTAAATAATTTTCTTGCTTTTGACTTATTCCTCACCAATACAAAAATTTTAGATTTTTTTGAAAGTTTTTTGTTCAAAACAAGTAATGTAAAAACTAAGTAAGAAGGTATCATACCTGTAGCGCCAGTTATCAAAATTGTCTTTCCTTCCAATTTTTTCCAAGGAATTGAGGAATTTATTATATTATTTATGTCATTTTCAATAATTTTATTCATTATTCTACCTAGTCTCTTTATTAAAATGGAAATAACTGTTAATAAAAAAGTATGAATCTAATAAGTTGAAATCCATATTTAATTGCCTTATCTTTTTGTGTTACACCACTTTTTGAAATACCTTTTCTTTCTTTGAATGTAATAGGTATTTCAATTACTCGTAAATTATTTTCAATTGCACTTTGTGTAGTAAATATTGTAACTGTAATATCATCAATTCCATCTACAAATTCATCAGAATTAGGTTTTGTAAAATCTCCAATTATTTTTTCAAGTGATTCTCGTCTTATGGATCTATAGGAACATCCTACATCTGTTAATTGAGTTACTCCTAAATGCCTTGAGTTAAAATATTTTAATTGAAAAAGCATTCCTAGAAATTTATTTCCCCATACAAGAAATGTATCATTTTGATTTGTTTTTTCACACAAAACTTGTACCATTCTTGATCCCACTACCATATCACAGTTTTCTAAATATGGAAACATTTTTGAAATATCATATCCATTGTATGTACCGTCACCATCAGTTATCACGATAATATTTGCATCAGTTTTCAATGCCTCTTTTAATCCTGTATACCAAGAATGGGCATAGCCTTTGTTAGATGTTTTAGTAATTACAATT
Organism: uncultured Alphaproteobacteria bacterium; assembly: GCA_964396035.1. GTDB lineage: Bacteria > Pseudomonadota > Alphaproteobacteria > CAYNCC01. The sequence continues at coordinate 1,351 of CAYNCC010000093.1, read as the reverse complement.
GCACCAGCCTTTTGGGCGTATTCAACAGTTTTATCAGTACTATGATTATCTATTACAATAACTTTTTCGACGTTGTCTTGTTCAAGAAAATCCTTTACTGTTTTTTCAATAACTTGTTCTTCATTATACGTATGCATAGTAACACAGATTTTTTTAGATAAAACCGGATTATGATCCAAATAATGAGATAAATCTGATTTGAAACCTTTTCTTTGTTTTGCAAAAACTAAAAATAATATCCACCATGACACATCAGCCCAGATAATCCATTTAAAATACGATGAATAATAGATGTCCTCAAATAACGTATTAGAAGTTAAAACTTCTTGAATACCAACTGATGACCAATAGAATAAATTAATTATTATCCATACTAAATTGATGATCAGAAGTGTGAAAAATGTACTACTAAGTATAAAAAAAAGTTTTTTCATTTAAAATTATCCTCTATATCTAATAAATTAATACTCGGGTAAAATATGTTTAATTCTAATGCAACACAAAGATTGTTTGTAAACTAATTACTACTAGAAAATAGAAATCAGTTTAAAAGTAATAGAATGAGAACCTAGTTAGTATGAAGGTAGTTATTCTTGCTGGTGGTTATGGTACTAGAATTTCAGAAGAATCTCACTTGAGGCCAAAAACAATGATTGAAATTGGTGGAAAACCAAATATGTGGCACATATTAATAAATTATTCAAGCTTTGGTTTCAATGATTTTATAATTTGTTGTGGATACAAAGGAGAACAAATTAAAGAATATTTTACTAATAGTAATCAAGAATCATGGAATGTTGAATTGGTTGATACTGGTCTTGATACAATGACTGGTGGTAGATTAAAACGAATTCAGAATCATATCAATGAAACTTTTTGCATGACATATGGAGATGGTGTTAGCAATATCGATGTTAATAATTTAATTAGATTTCATAGAGAAAAAAAATCTATTGCAACATTAACAGCGGTTCATCCTCCAGAAAGATTTGGTGTATTATCATTAAACGCTGATTATGTAACAGAATTCCGTGAAAACCCTAGTGGTGAATCATCATGGATAAATCAACTATCTTGGAGAGAACGCCTTTAGAAACTTTGGCAAAAGAGAAAAAATTGACTGCATTTAGACACGATGGATTTTGGTATGCAATGGATACTTTGAGAGAGAGAAAACATTTAGAAAATTTATGGGAATTACAAAAAGCCCCATGGAAGATTTGGTGATATTGTATGACACAAATTTTTGAAGATTTATTTAAAAATAGAAAAGTTTTTGTGACTGGTCATACAGGATTTATAGGTTCTTGGTTAACGCAATGGCTTTGTAATCTAGGAGCAAAAGTAGTTG
>CAYNCC010000092.1:0-3860 GCA_964396035.1 uncultured Alphaproteobacteria bacterium | reverse complement strand
TCCTCCCGTCCTTCCATTATATTTTCCTTCAGCTTTTAATAGCATTGCTTGCATAGGCATTCCACCACCTTCTTCACCACCGCCCTCTGCTGCCTGTTCCATTTGTAATTGTTGCATCTGGAATTGTTGTTCCTGTTGAGCGACTTCCATAGCTTGTGCTTCCCCTGCCATTTCAGCAGATGGAACCATTTCACCAGAAATCATAAACTCAGCGTCTTCTATAGGAACACCTTCTTCTTTTAAGGATACGGTAAAACCTAATCCTGCAAAGGCGGTTACAATTTGCGCTCTCTGTTGGATAAAACTAAGTTTTGTTGCTTCGGCTTTTTCTTCAGGGTTAGGTAAATCTAAGTCCCAATCAGTAATGCCAAAGGCATCTAATAAACGAGGAAATACTTTCTCTTGGAACATTCGTTGATCTGCTTCAACAACTCTACTCATTACAACTAATTGTTGTGTTTGTGTAGATAAACCTCCTCACGCTTAAATTAAAACCTTCCATGCAGGAGTAACACCCCACATAGAAGCAATTCTTTCTCGTATCTCCTCTCTAACAGGTAGATAATCCATTTCCTGTAATGTATGGAATAGTCTTACAAGGTCTACACGACCTCTTTGACTTCTAGCAGATACTGCTACCATAGGTATATAGTTAGGATCAACACGAGTTTGTGCTGCTATATGCGCCCTCTCTCTACGTAGGGACTCAGGATCATCTGTTGTAACCATTAACATAGAAGCAGGCATCTTTCTCTCAAAGAAATACCTATATAGATTTTTATCCATACCAATTAAAGTTAATGTCTTCTCAAATATTGTAAGTAATGGACTCCACCCATAAGTTTCTGACGGAGAAAATTTAGACATGTGAATAACTTCGTCATCAAATAAATAGATATGCTGATTCCTGTGATAATATTTATACATAACAGAATACATTTCCAATCCACAGTCAGGTTCGGTACATTTACCTTTGGATTCGTGGAGTTCTTCTCTATGGATCGGGCATATAAAATGTGCGTTTTTCGGTAAGCCAGCAACGTCAAGGTCGAATTCGACCAATGCTGGATTGAGTCTTCGTACTTCTTTAACTTTGGATCGAAGTTTTCCATCTTCTCCATGTTTATATTCCTTATGTAAATATAAAAATCCATCATCAATTGAGTTTACATCAAAATGGAACTGTTTTAATACTTCTTCTAAAGATTGATCAAATATATTACAATCTACTAAAAATTTATCAAATCGTTCTTTTTGTCCTTCATCAGGATGATCCACTTTAGGTTTCCAAATAATGCCTCGTCTAAACACTTCCCCCGTAATATGATTTAACGGTGTACGTACTTCTTGAACCGTCATACAGACAGTCTGTAAATCTTGTACTAACTGTTGCCTATACGCCATTTGGTGACGTACCCATGTATTAACTACATGGTCTAATCCAATAGTAGGGGCTTCACCTGTATCTCCTGCTGACTTCATCAGAGACATCATATTTACTTGTTCATTAAGATTAATTAATGATTGCGCCATTTGTGGTACTTCGGGTAAATAGTCTGCTAATTTCATTTATTACTCCCTACCTAGATTTGTCATATCTTGCATAGATACTAATTTTAGAATTGAATTCATTGCTTTTTCCTTCAGTTCATAATCTTCTGAATGAGAAGTTTCCCTAATTACTTGGGATTTTTGTTCTTCTAAAACAGTAATTTGTTTATTTAATTCTTGTATTTCTTGGTCTTTTTCTAGGAGTTCAGCTTCAAATTCAGCGGCTCCTGTTCCATAAGTAGCGTTAGCTAAGATGCCTAATCGCCCTGCTTCTTTAATAAGGGCTATAAATTCCCCTTCAGTTAATACTTTAACTGCGGGATTATCATCAGGTATATCATCCTCTAAATCTACATTTTTTAAACCATCATGCCAACTATCTAATATCCTCCATGTTTGAGTCGTATCATCTTTCATCGCTATATACTGTACTTCTCTATCTCTTAACATATTTCCCATAACCATACTTTACTCTCCTTTTACTCTTGTAGATGCAGGATCACCTCCTTTCACGCACCAAAAGTTTTTGCTAATACTGAGGGGCTATACCCCACTACCACTCTATTTCCCTTCACTACAACGGGGGTTGTGCGGAAACCTTGTTGTACTAACTCTTCTAAATATTCTGCATTTGTAGAAACATTTCGTTCTTCAAAATCTATTGAGTTATTTCGCAACCAAGACTTAGTTGCCATACAAGGCCCTCACCCGTTAGATGTATATATTATTGTACTCATTTATGTATTTATTACTCCTATCATGATTGTTGTTACCAAACTTAAAATGGCGATAAGGACTGCTAGTTGTATTAACAGTCCCCATACCTCTGAGTTCCAACCCATCGCATCACCTTTATTCGTTAGTTAATGTTTCAGTAGGTGCGCCAGTAACGACCTCAACGTTATCGGAAACGTTCCAGTTGGCTGCTGTAACACTTTGGTGGATTTTAAATTCCTTAGTAGCAAATCCGTCTGAGACACCAGCGTTACCACCACCACCTATTTCATTAAGTTTAACAGTTAGTGTACCGATCTTCATTCGATCAAATACACAGGCTCCCCCTTCGGTATATAAATTACTTAGGGTTAGTTTATCTATCTTTCCATTTTTTGCACTTGTAGGGGCATCGATATGTATCCTATCGTATGATCCGCCTGAAGTCACCATCGCTTCAGCCTGATGATGTCCTCCACCGACTGCTCTCATTCTTGAGGTTCCCGGTGTAGTATTTATCGACTGTCCGTCTGAGGCGTTCCCAATTACGTTAATCGTATGTGCCGTTATATTATCGAAATACATAAACGTACATCTCGACTTCTCAATCAGTAATTCTCCCACCTCTAAGAAGGTAGGGACAGCATTCTCTCCAGCTACTACTGTACCTCCAATCAATACTGCTGTAGCCGCAGCCGCAGTACCACCAGCAGATGTATGTGCTGATGAAGGTATCGCTGAACCATTATATACAGTTCCTACTGATACATTCTCGATCTTAATTTCTCTTACTGGTGTATCTGATAATACTATTCTTAACGTATTGTCCTCTTTATTTTCTTTTCTCCACGCCATTGTTTGTTCTAATGTGGGAGATGGATGTTCCGCAGGGGCAGCATAAATACCCGAATCGCCGTTTGTAAAGCTTCTATCGGCTAAGACCGTCTCGTTCACAACGACTCCAGTACCCGCCGTACCACCAACAGCTAATAAACCTATAGCCATTTGTGGGCTAAATCCCATCGCTCGTAAGAACGAATATGGAGACATCATAATTTTAAAGGTTGTCTTCCATTTGGCACTCTCTTCATTTAGATAAGTTATCTTTGCTAAGAGCCAATTTCTCCATGTTACAATCTTTTTATATGCAACAATTGGAGATCGTAAAACAGCTTTTGGAGCCGTTCTAAAGTTAGCTACGTGAAGAATCAGTCCAAGAACTATTAGCCCTGATGAAACTCCTATAGTAGGAATTAAGTTGGCTTGTAAATACACTACTTGATCAAATAAAATATTTGCTATCCCCATTGAAAGATATGGAGTAAGCATGGGAATAGGGTTAATGTACGCTAAAAATAGCCCAATACTACCAAGAATTACCAATAAACTGGTGTTTATCGCCCCTATAATCGTCGAAACCTTTTTCATAGGTAAGTCTATTTTAGGTAAACTAAACCGTATTATAGGTAATGACGCTTTTGGAAGGCGGAAACTCACCGTAGGCAAACTAATTCTAGGTCGTTTAATGGAAGGAATGGAAACCTTCTCTAGTAATCGTTTAAACATATGAACCTCCTTACAGACTAAAAGTACCT
>CAYNCC010000091.1:0-3894 GCA_964396035.1 uncultured Alphaproteobacteria bacterium | reverse complement strand
AACCCCGATCAACCGATTTGATCTTTCAAATTATGGATTGTACTTAACACTATCGGCATTTTATGGTGGAAATAAAACCATTGGAGATAAAGCAAAAAAACTCTACTACCGGAAAGATTATGTCCATGCAAGAAACGATTTCAGGCAATTTTTATCGGACTACCCGACCCATGCGAACCGTCATCGGGCAGAAGAGTATATAGCTGACTGTGAATATAAAATTCCCTATGTTATTATGGATGAAGGAGTAATGCTGGATAAAAAGAATAAAACACAAAAAGCATTGGATAAATATATGTATGCAAAATCTCTTGTAAAAAATGATACATTAATAATGAAGACCCTAGATCAAAGGATCGATCAAATTGCTTTGTTATGGATGTTAGTAGCGGAGAATATGCTAAAAGAATACAAATATGATGAAGCCTATAATCTTGTTAAACATGTAGCAGAATTTTCAATTCACGGTAAAAAAGAACTTCGGCGATTTAAGTCTTGGGTTGTATTGGGCGAAGGGAAAAAATACCAAAATGCGGGATTTATTGGAAAGGCTATGGGAAAATATGCAAATGCATTAGAGATGAACCCTGACCTTATTTATGAAGTGAAATCGTAGCAATATAGCGCGGGAATCCAAATGGCGAAATTGGCTTCAGAAGCAGATGAATTTGAAGAGATCCAATTAGCAATCCATTCCCTGGAATTTGCGCTGGAGCTTTCCGGGGGTATTGGGAAAAGAAATGAACAATTATTATTGGATCTTAATCAGAAGTTAAAAACCTTATCAGATTATAATACACGTATCCTGGTCGAACAGAAAATGAATTTGGCTCGAACAAAGCAAGCTATTGCCCGAACAGAAAAGCTCAAAATTGGACAAACCATTCCACAGGTACAGGCATTATTGGGAGAACCTCATGAAAAAATCATCGGTAGTAATGGCTCAAATCCTGAAGAACAATTATGGATATATTTTGTTAATCAGAAATCTCTTCAGCTTTCTTTCCATTATTATAAACTTTTTAAGATTGAAAAATTATAACTTGTAAAACAAAATTCTCTTCTATTGAAAGAAATAAAATCCCGGTATTTTTCAGGCTGTGAAATTTATAATTAAAATACTATTTCATCTGTTTCTCATCTCATTTGTTTTTGCTCAAACAGACCAACGAGATTATGATAATGAGTTGCGGTACCAGAATAAAGCGATTAATGCTTTAAAGAAAGAGATTGAGCAATTACGTTCTAAAATCAAAAAGGCTGAGTCACAGGAAAGATCCGCTTCCAATCGAATTACTTCCTTGGATGAGGAGATAGCCCTCACATCCAGATTAATTCAATCCTTGAAAAAAGAAGAGGAAAAAACACGTAGTCGCATTATGCAACTAAAGGAAGATCTTCTAAAAAATGAGAATGAGTTGGAAATACTTCGTGTTAGGTATGAACAGCGAGTGGTGAATGCCTATTTAAAAGGTAGGCTCACTCATCTTGAAAAAGTATTTTCATCTACCACGTGGCGACAAGCCATGTATCGAACACATTATTTGAAAATTATCTCTGATATTGAAAAGAAGTTGACAAAACAAATTGAAAAACTTCTCATTGAAATAAGTCAACAAAAATTAGAATTGGAAGCATCCCTACGAGAAAACCTGATTTTGAAAAGAGAGAAAGAAAAACAGATAAGTTCCTATCGTAATATGCGAATTAGTCGAGAAAAAGAATTGAATAGAATTCGCACAGATAAAAAAGCACTTTCTAATTACGTGGGAGAAAAAGAGACTGGGGTTAAACAGTTAGAAAACATTATTAAACAAGTATTAGAAGATAAGGCTCGATTTGATAGGGAAGAGCGAATCCGTCAACAACAAGCCGCACTTAAAACCAAATCATTTAGTGCTTTAAAGGGAAGATTACCTTGGCCAGCAAATGGAAGAATCATTGCCAAGTTTGGACGCCAATGGAATCCTAAACTCAAAACAACAACAGAAAACCCCGGGATTGATATTAAAGGCCAACCGGGGTCTGCAATCCGATCTATTATGGGAGGTGTTGTAACCACCATCACCTATATTCGCGGTTACGGCACAACCATTATTATTGACCACGGTGGTGGGTTCTATACCGTTTACAGCCATGTTACCAATATTCAAACCAATGTGGACGGTGAAGTCCGCAATGGGGATGTTATTGCTTATATGGGAGATTCTGGCTCTATTAATGGATCAAAACTTCATTTTGAGATTTGGGGTAAAGGGCAAAAGTTGGATCCGGAAAAATGGCTTACCAAGAAATAATGACCCTTGATGTATTGTCTGCTCAAGCTAGGGTTTGGGAGCGGTTATCTCAAATTAAGATATCAAACCAAGTTGGAGGTGCCTATTTATTTTCAGGACCGACAGGATGTGGAAAAGAAAGTCTGGCAATACGATTTGCTCAATTGCTGAACTGTGAAACTTCTTCAGAAAAGCCCTGTGATATCTGTCCTTCCTGTCAACGATTTCATCAATTACAGCATGAAAAGCTGAAACTCATTTTTCCACTTCCCGCCGTGAGAAAGAAAAAAAATGACAGGTTTGGTACATCGTCCACTATTGGTAAAGGGGATATGGAATTGGTCACTGAAGCCATTGCAAAAAAGGCAGAAGATCACTTTTATAAAATTAAAATTCCTAAATCCAATCGAATTTTAATTCATTCTATTCGAGAATTGCGGAAAACCTTGTACTTAAAAAGTGAACCAAGCGGGCGAAAAATTGTTCTCATTTTTGATGCACATTTATAATCTGTAGGAATGGGTGAAGCTGCTAATGCTCTTTTAAAGATCTTGGAAGAGCCACCTGAGAATACAACAATGATTCTGGTAACTGACCATGTTGAATTATTGCTCCCTACAATTTTATCAAGATGCCAGCGTATTGGAATCCCAAGGTTGAATGACATATTTATTCGAGATTGGCTCCAAAAGAAAATGGTAAAAGATTCGGAAATCCAATTACTGGCTGGACTAAGTCAAGGCAATATTCATCAAGCCCGGTTCCTTATTTCTCAACCTATTGGTGATCTTTTGAAATTAGTGAATGGACTAGTAAAAATAATCTCAAATGATAACCCGGATCATTGGCGAAAATTCACCCAAACTTATTCAAGATTAGCTCACCAGGATTCTGCCACACTGTCATTCCATTTTATGATGCTGAAAATCTGGTTTCGATCGGCAAATCGTTTGGCAAGGCGTGTTGATGATATTTTGCATGAAACATCATTTAAACCGGGGATGGAACGATTGATCTCAACAAATCCGAATGCAGATTTTTCAGCTATTACTTTTGAGTTGGAAGATGCCATCTTGGCCATTCCAATGAACCTATACATGCCACTAATTTTGACAAACCTTTTATTACAAATTCAGAAACATCTGAACCCATGAGCACCACATTTTATATAACAACTCCCATTTATTATGTGAATGACAAGCCTCATATCGGTCATGCCTATACGACTATTTTAGCTGACGTTTTAGCTAGATACTACCGGAATATAGAAAAAAATACTTTCTTCCTAACTGGCTTAGATGAACATGGGCAAAAGGTCCAACAAGCGGCTGAAGAACGTGGTGTTGAAGCGCAGCAACATTGTGATGAAATGGCTCCACGATTTACAGAGTTATGGGAGCAACTTCACATTTCCCACGATGATTTTATTCGCACTACTGAAAAGAGACATAAAAAAGTGGTTCGAGATATTCTTCAGCAGGTTATGGATAAAGGAGATATTTATAAAGCGGAATATGAAGGATTATATTCTGTTTCTGAAGAACGATTTATTACAGAAAAAGAGGCAGAAGAAGGCGATTTTAGAGAAATTAAAAAAATTAAAGAATTAAATTTGTTG
>CAYNCC010000090.1:3235-3940 GCA_964396035.1 uncultured Alphaproteobacteria bacterium | reverse complement strand
ATGGAAAACTAAATGTTTATTATTATTTATGGTATCAGATCTTCGTTTAGCCAACCAATCAGTTAATCGTGTTTGAATATTCTCAGCCCTGAATGAAGCACAAACCTTACCATTATTCTTTAGTACACGGTGAGTTTCTCTGATAGCATCTTCAAGACCATCTTCGAGATTATGATATAATCCAAAAGCTAATAGATATTTAAATGATTCATTTTCAAAATTGAGTTTTGTTATATCACCGACTTCAACGCGTAAAGTAGTATCTTTTTTTTTCAACTTGTCAATTGCAACTTCAATAAAATCAAACCCAACAATATCATAACCCATATTATGATAATAACGTAAAATACGGCCGTTACCACACCCGGCTTCAAGGATTTGGCTTTCACTATTTTTTATCAACATTTCAGAATACTTAAGTGGATAAGCACTTGTATTGGTCAGAGGTTCGTCAGCAGGTATGTCTTCCCAACGGTTATTCCAATAATCTTTATTATTTATATTTCTATAAGTTATTCGCAAATCTGCTAGTCAATTTTTTGCTAGAATAGCAATATGTTTGAGTATTGGATGAATAATGAAGTAAGTCTCGCCTTTTTCTAAATCTTCTCTACATTGAAACTTTCCAGAATTTTGATATTCTTGCAGTGTTTCTACTAATACCTTTGCCCTAGCTGCACTGTCATATTTATGATCAATTTCTGC
>CAYNCC010000090.1:0-3165 GCA_964396035.1 uncultured Alphaproteobacteria bacterium | reverse complement strand
GTTTTACGCAGTAACATAGGCCCACTATCAATTTCCTCATTAATTAATATTGATGATGCCCCTATTCTGTAGTCAACAATTAAACTATAATAGTTCGTTGTGCTCCCTTTATAGTCAGGCAAATATCCACCATGCACATGAAGAAATTTCTTGCCTGTAAGAAAGAGTTCCCTACGCAAAATAATACCTCCATACCCTGAATAAATAAAAGTTGATTCAGGTCTATTTTGTATAGACTTTATCACAGTTGGATCATGAAGATTTGTAGTTTCTAATTGTTCAAATACTATTGATGACGCTTTTAGTGTCACTTGGATTGGCTCTAGTTGATTATTGTTCACTTCGCTCCAGCAATCATTGTTTATTTCTATATCTTTATTATTATCAAAGTCAGAACTATTAATTTGACCTGGTAGCACAGTCCTAGCTTTATCGGCTAGAATTAAAACAAAACTGGGTAACAACTTATTACGTATCAATGACTGAAGGTATACTCTAGACCGCGATGTATCCGCCGCTACCATGGCAACGTCAATCATTAGCATATTCAATCCCTTTATCTTTGATTAGATTATGTACAAAGATCATCTCTGAAGACAGAACTAGATCCAAACCAAATTCAGGAATATCTCGGGCCAAATCTTTAAACGGCAATGAGGTAATTAGGTCACAAACCTTTAATATAGTACTTAAATATTTTATTTGATTTGTATGTGAATAGTATATTGATAATACAAGTGCGAATAGCCAGTAAAGTTCAATTGAATTATTTGGTCCACGTCCTTTTCTAAAACCAGGAAGGTATTCTTCATATAATTTTTTTGTAACCTCAAAGCGTTGTACTAAACGATCCAACCAAATCTTATTATTAATATTGTTCACATCTAATAGTATTGATCCTAATAGTGTATCCAATAAGATTGATGTTTTCACTGATTGACCAAGAGAAATATTGTTCATTAATTTAGTCATTCGTGCCAAATCAATATCAGTATCAAATGGTAAATTGATGTTTTTGACATCTTCTTGTTTGATATGTGGGCAAAAACTTTTCAATGCGTTAGGTGATTTGCTTATTAAATTTTGTGTAATGACAATGAATGCTCTTTGGATAATTAACGAAGATGATGAAGAATCAGATATGTTTTCTCTACATTTTTTCAATACATTATTTCTGCTATTTAAATAGGATTGAAATAAATCTAAACCCTGATATTTTGTGTACATATATTTCTCAGGAGCTTCAAGTAAGTTTCGCTGATTGTATAGATAATTCATGGACTGGAATTTTCTTATAGATTCGCCAGAAAATTTGCATGAGTTAGCAAATTGTCTAATGAACCATTATTCTTGATGGTTAGGTTGGGATTATCGGGTGGTATGAATTCAATATCCATTCCTGCAACATTTTTAATTTTCCCTTCACTAAATTTTTTGTAAAGTCCTTTATAATCTCGTTTTTGAAGCTGTTCGATAGGAGTTTCAATATATACTTCATAATAGTTCTTAATGTTATCCCTATTCCACAAGCGAGACTCTGGGAATAATGATAATATCGCACATACAACATGAATACCTTGCTCATCAAAGAATTTACAAAGTCTGCATATACGGTCGGCATTTTGACGGCGGTCCTCTAAGGTATGAGCGAGGTCATCGCCAAAGACCTTTCTAATCATGTCTCCGTCAATTAAGACAACATTAGTTTTAGAGCTACGAATTTTTTCTACAACTTTTTCTGCAAGAGTTGTTTTCCCAGCTCCTGAAAGTCCTATTATCCATACCACCATGACTATATTTTCACCTAATGATAATAATCTTTTTGTTCATACAGTCTAATTCAATTACCTGTTTGTCTTTTATATCTTTGAAAATAATTTCTCCACAACCAATAGCTGCAGGAATCCCAAACTCTGCAGATCTTATAGCCATGTGAGAAGCAGCCCCACCAAACCGGGTGATAAGGCCCTTGATCCCCTTTGAAAATATCCAATCATAGCCAGGATCAGCTTTCTCTAGTAATACAATGTTGCCTGAAACGAGGTTGTAATCTTCAACATCAATAGTGTCTAAATTTAATAGTTCTCCCCTAACCAACGAATTTGTAATAAAATTCGGGCGAATTGTGTGCGATTGTATGATCTCAAAATCTTCTTCACCAAATACAAGTGAGGGCAGAGCGATATAATGATAGATTTGATCACTTAATTTTTTACCCTCGATTTGCGATTTCCATAAATCAATAATTTCCGAGTATCCAGAGGAAGAAGATATACCTTTTAAGCTTTCGATAGATAAATGAGACAACATCTTGCGGTCAAAACCTAATTCTTCCCCTGCCTCAGCTAATAATTCCAATGCTAGACTTAAATTTTTTGTGAATTCAAACTTGAAGCTTTCTCTAAACTTTATAGTTTCCTCAATAAATTCAAGTAATAGTTCAGCTGATATAGAAATTTCGAAATTATTCAGAAATTCAGTAATTCTTTTTTCTAGCTTCAATATACTGTTTTGTTTACTATGAGTACTTGTGCTCTTGTTACTTACTGATTGATCTATACTAAAATATCTTGGATCTTTACCATAGGGAAGCTTGGTGATATCATAGGTGCCAGGTCTTAGATGGCCATAACGTTTATTAAACTCAACCACTGAAAGTTTTTTTGATAGAACAAGATCAAAATCCTCATTCAATTCAGATGCTATTGTATCGATATTTAATAAAAAAGACTCACGTTCACTATCGCTTATAATACCTTTCGCCACTAAACCCCTAATATATTGATTCCCAATAAATGCAAGTCTAGCCATTCTTGAAAATTGAGGAGTGCCTAATTTTTTGGCATCATACAATAATTGTTTAGCAATGGAAATTTTTTTCTGTACGGAAAATTCAGCATCCTCATTAAATAACTGGTCCCTCTTAGATGTGAGTAAACCCAATGATTTTAAATCTTCTTTCTTAATCTCACTGTAATTATCAATTATATTTTGCATGGATAGAGCAGGAATTGTAGGAAACTTTTGGAGTTCCGTGTTACTTAAAACCTGTTTTAATTCTTCTAATTGGTTATCTGTTACTGGTGAATAACAATTGTGTACAATTGCGAATTCAATTTTATCGTGAAGCTCAGGTTTGCTTTCTAACTTTTTCCGATAATACAA
>CAYNCC010000089.1:0-4011 GCA_964396035.1 uncultured Alphaproteobacteria bacterium | reverse complement strand
AATTGCCTGTTCTCTTGAATCTGCCTGAAGTTTTGTATACTCTTCTATTTCTCCACCTATTATATTTTTAAAACCAGCAAATATATCTTTACCTATATTTCTAGCTCTTACGGTGCTGCCCCTTGCTATACCAAGAATTTCTGAAATTTCTCTCTTTGGGATTTCATTAGTAGTTGTTATAATCATATTAATAATTCCAGTCTAATTTATAATTACATTTACGAAGTAAATTAAATCTAAGATATTAATAATTCCATCATTATTTCCATCCATAATTTCAAACTCTCCTTCGCTTAATTCTTCTAATTCTTCTCCAACAATAATATTTACAATATGTATTAAATCCATAATATTTAAATCACCATCATAATTAATATCTCCACTTCCATCATAGTAGTGTATAGCAGCCATAACATCAATAATACCCCATCCATAATCATTATTAGGATTATTTGCATTATGAGCAGAATTTAGAAGAGCTGTTCTTACCATATGAGATGTCCATTCGGGTCTAGCGCTAAGAATAACTGCGCATGATCCTGAAACTAATGGGCATGATAATGAGGTTCCTGATACATATCCATATTGGTCATATGATGGAACAGCACAGTATGTATCATATCCCTGTGCACATACTTCTGGTTTAATCCGCCCATCTGCAGTTGGACCCCGTGAGCTAAACCAGGTTAAATCTCCATTTGAATCTACAGCCCCAACTGAAATAACTTCATACGCATCTGCGGGGGCAATAATTCCATCAGTTCCACTATTACCTGCTGAGGTAACACAGATCATTCCATTTTCAGTCGCAATGTTAATTCCCATTGTTGTCACTGCTGTTTGTCCATCTAAATCTTCCCAATCATACCAGTCAATATATCCTAGCGATGATGAAGATATATCTGCTCCTAAACCTTCGCCCCATTCTAAAGCGGCTACAAACCAATCCTCTTCAATTGGCTGTTCCTGCGTTAAATCTTCTGTTTTAGCAAGAAAGAAATTAGCTTCATAAGCAGGCCCATATAGTTGTTCTTCTTTTGCCCCACCTATGACTGATAAGATATAAGTTCCATGATTATGCTGATCACCAACGTCACCATTCTCATTTTGAGTTTCTCCATCATTATTAATAAAATCCCATTCATCTAAGATTTTTTCTTCATTGATAGATTCATGCTCTGTATAAAAACCAGTATCTAAAATTAGCATTTTAACGCCCTGCCCTTTATAACCATTTTCATGGGCTTCTATAACATTAATTTGTTCTAATTGATTATATGATGGTCCATAATTATTCCTAGAAGGATTTTGTTTATTTTTTATAATCAAATTATCTTTTCTTTTGCCAGATTTTACTAGGTCTATTTTTTTAACAAAATTATTTTGTGATATTTCATCAATTAAATATATAGGCAGACTTATTGAAATGGCATTTAACCATTTTGATTGCGTTCGAAGGGTAATTTTAGAATTTTTTAATAAATTATTAATATAAGGTTGATATAAAGGAATATCTCTAAAGTCAAATATATTATTTTTAACTTTTAACCTTCTTTTAATCTGATCTTGATTAGCTTCTACCATTAATTTTTGAATTTCTTGTTCAATATTTATTTTTCCTTTATCTACAAAATAAATCCAGATATTAATTTGCATACTACTTGTTTTATTTTTAATTATTTCTTCTAAATAATTTGAAATATTATTTGAAAAAATAAAATTTAAAGTAATGGAAAAAAAAAGTAATAGTCTAATTATTTTTTTCACTAAGTCTCCTTTAATTTATACCAGATTTACCTATTGCTTCGCTATTCAAATATTATGTACTTTATCTCATTGAAGGATTAAAGTAATAACCAAAGTTAAGTGCGAATTCATTCTATAACAAAATAAAATTTACACAAGAGTTAAAATTCTAAATTAGGAAAGATAATAAAATGAGTAATAATTCAATGGTAGAGACTGAAATTTTACAATCGATTAAGAAAAAATTTGAAGAAGATGGCGATAATCATCTTATGACCGATTTACATACGCCTATACTTGATAATGCATTTGAACTCTCAGATGAAGAAAAAATAGAACGTATTGAAAAATCTTTTAGAGATATTATGTTAACTCTAGGATTAGATTTAAGTGATGATAGTCTTAAAGGAACTCCATATAGAGTTGCTAAAATGTATGTTAAAGAAATGTGTGCAGGGTTAAAATCTGAAAAAAAACCTGTACCTTCTTTATTTAAAAATAAATACAATTACAATAAGATATTAATTGAAAAAAATATTACTTTTTATTCTAATTGTGAGCATCATTTTCTTCCTATTATTGGCAAGGTACATATTGGATATATATCTTCAGGAAAAATAATTGGCCTCTCTAAAATGCATCGGGTTGTAAATTATTTTGCTAAAAGGCCTCAAGTTCAAGAGAGAATGACAGTTCAAATTTTTAATGAATTAAAATCTATACTTGATACGGAAGATGTTGCTGTTTTTGTTGATGCTGATCATTTATGTGTTTCATCAAGAGGTATAAAAGATATTACTAGCAGTACTATTACTATTGAAGCAGGTGGAGAATTTAAAAATGATCAGAAATGGTCAGAATTTTTATCATTAATTAATACTAAAAAATAATTATCAGGGGTATAAGTATTATCACACCTAAATTATTTATTTATAATACGCTTACCAATCAAAAAGAAGAGTTTATTCCTGTAAATTCAAATCATGTTCGTATGTATACATGTGGTCCAACAGTTTATAATTATGCACATATAGGCAATGCTAGGCCAGCTGTTGTAAGCGATTTACTGGTAAGAGTATTAAGACAGCTATATAGTAAAGTAACTTATGTTTCAAATATTACTGATATAGATGATAAAATTATTAATGCTTCAATAGAGACAGGAGATTCAATTGAAGTTATTACAAATAAATATGAAAAGATTTATAATGAAGACATGTTATCTTTAGGTGTATTAAAACCTGACATTCAACCTCATGCAACTGATTTTATTAAAGAAATGATTGAATTAGTTCAAAAAATGATAGATAATGGGACAGCTTATGAAGCTGATGGACATGCATTATTTGATGTGACAAAATATTCAGCTTACGGACAATTATCAGGTAGAAATATTGAAGATCAATTAGCAGGTAGCAGGGTAGAAGTAGCATCTTATAAAAAAAATCCGGGTGATTTTGTGCTATGGAAACCTAGTTCTGATAGCCAACCTGGCTGGGATTCTCCATGGGGTTTTGGCAGGCCAGGATGGCATTTAGAATGCTCAACGATGTCTGAAGAATGCTTGGAATTACCATTTGATATTCATGGAGGAGGTATGGATTTAACTTTTCCTCATCATGAAAATGAAATTGCTCAAAGTTGCGGAGCTCATAGAGAAGATAAAAATCCTAAAAAATTTGTTCGTTATTGGATTCATAATGCTATGCTCAATATAGATGGTGAGAAAATGTCTAAGTCTTTAGGAAATATTTTTTACATTAGAGATTATTTAAAAGAACATCATGGAGAAGTTCTAAGGTTAGCTCTTTTATCTGGGCATTATAGACAATCAATAAACTGGACAGGTGAGACTATTGAGCAAGCAAAAAGCATATTAGATAAATTTTATAGAATATTAAGTAAGGTGTCTGATTTAGAAGTTGAAGAAGAATTAATTCAAAAATGTCCTCCAAAAGTACTTGAAGCATTATGTGATGATTTAAATACTTCTAAAGCTTTGGCTGAATTAAATGAAATATCTAAAAAATTATCTACGGCTGATAATGATAGCGATAAAACAAAATACAAAATAGAATTATTATCTGCTTGCAGAATATTTGGAATCCTTCAGGAAAATCCAAAAAAATGGTTGGGGATAGGTCAAATACAAGATAACTTAGATAGTAACTTTATCGAAGAATTAATTAATGAAAGAAATGAGTCAAGATCATCTAAGAATTTTCAGAAAGCTGATGAAATTAGAGATAAGTTGTATGATATGGG
>CAYNCC010000088.1:0-4014 GCA_964396035.1 uncultured Alphaproteobacteria bacterium | reverse complement strand
AATTTGTTTCAAACAATATTGGTTCTCAAGATTCTTTTTTGGCAGGAGGAAGATACGATGGTTTAATAAAAAAAATGGGTGGACCAGATTATCCAGGATGTGGTTTCGCTGCTGGAGTTGAAAGAATTAGATTGCTATGTGTTGAAAAACAAACTTCATCAAGGCCACATTATTATGTTGCAGTTGCTATAGGAAAAAAAAATAGGGGTAAAGCATTGGATTTTATAAACTTACATAGATTAAAGACCCATCCTAATGTTTCAATAGAATTTATTTGTAGAGATAATTTATCTAAAGGGCTTAGATATGCTAGTGAAAAGAAAGCAGATTACGCATTGATTTTAGGAGAGGATGAAATAAATTCTGACAAAATTATAATTAAAGAATTAAAAACACGAAAACAAAAAAAAATTGATCAAAAAAAGTTACTTACTTTTCTATTAGAACCAGAAAAAAATAAATTTTAAAATGAATTTAGAAGAGAATTTAAACAAAATTTTATCTAAGTATGATGAATTGCAAAAAAAAGCAACTTCTGATGAAGTTATTAATTCTCCAAAAGATTATGCAGTTATATCAAAAGAATTATCAGAAATATTACCTACTGTTGAAATAATTAAAGAATTTAAAAAAGTGAAACAAGAAATAAAAGATTCAAATGCAATAATTGATGATGCAAAAAGTGATAATGAAATGAAGGAAATGGCTCAGTCAGAATTAGAAAATTTATCTAATGTTGAAAAAGATTTGGAAAAGAAAATACAGATTTTACTTTTACCTAAAGATAAGGATGATTCAAAAAATGTTGTTTTAGAAATAAGAGCAGGGACTGGAGGAGATGAAGCAGGACTTTTTGCAGCCAATCTTTTTAGAATGTATCAAAGATATAGTGAAAATAAATCATGGAAATTTGAAATATTAAGTATTAGTGAATCATTGGTTGGTTCGTACAAAGAAGCAACAGCTTTAGTTTCAGGAGAGAGTGTTTTTTCTAAATTAAAGTTTGAATCGGGAGTTCACAGGGTGCAAAGAGTCCCAGATACAGAAGCAAGCGGTAGAATTCATACTTCTGCTGCAACAGTAGCAGTCTTACCAGAAGTAGAAGATGTTGAAATAAATATAGAGGAAAAAGATTTAAGAATAGATGTGTATCGTGCCTCTGGTCCAGGAGGTCAATCAGTAAATACAACTGATAGTGCTGTAAGAATAACTCATATACCCACAAATATAGTTGTACAACAACAAGATGAGAAATCTCAACATAAAAACAAAGCAAAAGCTCTAAAAATTTTAAAGGCAAGAATTTATGATTATGAACAAAGTAAATTAAAAAAGAATCAATCAGAATCAAGGAAAAACCAAGTAGGTTCAGGGGATAGATCAGAAAGAATTAGAACTTATAACTTTCCTCAAGGAAGGGTTACAGATCATAGAATAAATTTAACATTACATAAATTAGAACAAATTTTATCTGGAAATGAATTAGATGAAATAATTAATAAATTAATTGCAGAAGACCAAGCAATTAAATTAGCAAACTTAAATTAAATGATAAATATTAAACAATTGATAATTGAAAAAACTAAGGTCCTAGAAAAATATTCCGTAAATTCTGCAAAATTAGAAGCAAGAATTTTATTAGCTAAAGTGCTTAAAAAAGATTTAAATTGGACATTTTTAAATCTTGAGAAGAATATTTCAAAAAAAAATTTTTTTCTTTTTAATCAACTTATAAAAGAAAAAATAAAAAAAAAACCAACAGCTTATTTAGTTGGATTTAAAGAATTTTGGGGTTTAAATTTTAAAGTAAATAAACATACCCTAATTCCTCGTCCGGAAACAGAACTTATAATATCGGTAGCAAAAAAAAAATATAATACCAATTCGTCTATTTCAGTTTTAGATTTAGGGACTGGATCCGGATGCATTTTATTATCTATTTTAAAGGAATTTCCTAAAGCTGTTGGTATCGGAACAGACAAAAAAATTAATTCTATAAAAGTAGCAAAATTTAATTCAAAAAAATTATCTTTAAATAAAGAATCTTTTTTTTGTATACAAGATTGGAATCTATCTAAATCTTTTAAAAAATTATTAACTTTAAATAAAAAAAAATTTAAAAAGAATAAGTTTGATTTAATTGTTTCTAATCCTCCATATATTTCAAAAAGTGAAATAAATAATTTAATGAAAGAAGTTAAATATGAGCCAAAAATTGCTTTAAACGGAGGGCATAAAGGAATAGAAGCTTATAAAAAAATATTTTTTCATATTAGATCTATACTTTCAAAGAATGGATCTATCATTTTTGAAATTGATCCTAAAAGAGCAATGGATATAGAAAAAATTTTACAAAAAGAGGGATTTAAAAAGATTGTCTTTTTTAATGATTTATCAAATAAAAGAAGAGTTGTTTTTGCAAAAAATAATTCTTAATAAAAATCAAAATTATCTATTTGTCTATCTATATTATTTTTTTCTTCTATAAAATTTTCTAATTCTTTGTCTTTTAATTTTTTTCCTGAAGGTAATTTTAGTGTTTGTGGATTTATTTGTTTATTGTTTTTATGTATTTCATAATGCAAATGTGGGCCGGTTGATCTTCCTGTTGAGCCTACATATCCAATAATCTGACCTTGTTTAACTCTTCCAGACGTTTTAGCAAATTTAGATAAATGGAGATAAAAAGTTTTGAATCCATTTACATGTCTAATTACTATATATTTACCATTAAGTTTGTGATATTTTTTTACCTCTATAGACCCATCTCCAGCAGCATAGATTGGTGTTCCTTTTGGCGCAGCAAAGTCTACACCTCTATGTGCAATATTATATCCAAGGATTGGATGCTTTCTCATTCCATAACCTGAGGAAATTCTAGCACCATCTAAAGGTGTCTTCATAAGAAGTTTTTGTGCACTTTTTCCTGTTTCATCAAAATAATCTATTTTTCCATCTTTAGTTTTAAATCTATAAAGTTTTAGAGAAACGCCACTTTTTAAAACTAGATTTGCATATAAAATATTTCCAGATTCTTTTTTTGATTTATCATATTTTAATAATTCTTCTTCATAAAGAATCTCAAAACTATCCTTTGGCCAAATATCTCTTTGAAAATCAACGCTAAAACTAAAAATCCTGATAACTTCAGTTATAGTTTTAACATCCAAACCTGATCTCAATGCTGATCTATATAAACTATCAGTTATAATTCCATTTTTTTTTACAATTCTATTAATTGTTTTTTCACTAATAATCTTTGCTGCAAAATCTCCTTGGTCATTTTCTAATAAGAATTTTTTATTAAATTCTAAAGGGAAACTAATTGATTCTATTTTTTTTTCTTTTTTATTTTTTATTTGATACTTGATTGTAATTATTTGACCATTAAAGATGTTTTTTGGATCAAACTTCTTTTTTGTTTCTTCAATTGCTTCATATATATCAATATTGTTAAAATTATGCGTTTTAAGAATTGTTTCTAAAGTGTCTCCGGTTTTAACTTTTATTTTTAAAACTGGAGCAGATATTTTTTTTCTATTTTCTAGAAGTACTTCGTTAAATTTATCTCTTTCATAAATAACTTCTACTTTATTATCATTTGTAGTTTTTTTTTCATTCTGAATAAAATAAATAGAAATAGAAAGGAGTATGAAAATAATCACTATTTGAGAGATAATCCTGCGAAGTTTTGCACCTAAGAAAGTATTAAAAAACATATTTAAAAAAGAATAAAAATATTACATTGACAAGATACCGTGTCTAGTTATATAAAGTTATTACTTACACGACATTCACTACTATTTCAACCCTGTTAGTAAGGGTGTATAGATATGTCTGTGCGTTTTTGGAAATAGTTAAAACGTTGAAGGGATTTGTAGGCGACGATTTTTTATTGAATTCGATGCTTATGAATCTTTATATGAACCTAATATTCATATTGAGTAATTTATTGAGCATAAATTCTTAAATAAGTTAATCTTTTTTTTTAACTTATAATTGAGAGTTTGATCA
>CAYNCC010000087.1:0-4435 GCA_964396035.1 uncultured Alphaproteobacteria bacterium | reverse complement strand
AGCTAAAGATATTGCAACGGCAAGTTCTTATGCATTTTCAAAAAAAAAAATAGCTAGTAATTCAGCTACGTCAAACATCTATACATCGGAAAGATCAGCGAAAAGCGCAGCTACTAAAAATTCATAAGAATTATTTAGTATGAAATCTTTCCCTGAAAAGAAATCCTTAATCAAATTAAGGAATGGGAATAAAATTGGATACGCTATCTATGGTAATAAAAAAAATTTTCCTATTTTTTATTTTCATGGATGGCCAGGCTCCAGATTTGAATTAAAAAATATACCGTTAAAAAAAGAAAAATGCTTTGTAATAGCATTAGAAAGACCAGGTTATGGTTTATCTGATCCAATTTCAAATTTTAAAATAACTGATTGGCCTAAAATTATTTTAGAAGTTGCAAATAAACTTAAAATTGAAAAATTTTCTATAATTGGTGTTTCAGGCGGAGCCCCTTTTGCTCTTGCATGTGCAAACATAATTAAAAGTAAAAAACTTAAATCTGTAGCTATAGTTTGTCCAATGGCTCCTCATAATGCCAAAGGGATGAATAAAGGAAGAGTTGGAATGTTATTAAACTACGGAAAAAAACCTTTTATATCATGGTTGTTAATTAATTTCTTAAGAATGAGATTATTAAACAGTAATGTTGAAAAAAATTTTAATAGATGGAAAAATAAAATTCCTCTACCCAAATCTGATTCAAAATTATTTACAATAGATAGAGGAATAAAATTAATGGAAAATTTTAAAGAAGCTGTAAAACATGGAACTATAGGTGTTCATAGGGATGCAAATTTATATTCTAAAGATTGGGGTTTTAAATTAAAAAATATAAAAAGAAAAGTTTATATCTGGCATGGCTCTAAAGATTTAACTGTCCCAATTATTACAAACGAATATTACAAAAAAAAATTAAAAAAAAAGGAAATGTTTATAAAATCAAATGAAGGTCATTTCTCAATCTGTTATAATTTTATGAATGATATCATTCTACAAGTAAGTGAATAAGTATTTACACACCCCGTTAAAAACAAAAAAAATACCTAAAGGTATACCTTACATTATTTCAAACGAAGCTGCCGAACGATTTAGCTTTTATGGAATGAAGGGAATACTGGTAATCTACATGACACAATATCTTTTCCTAACTACCGGTGAAGCAAATATTTCTGAACAAAATGCTAAAGGTTATTTTCATTTATTCACCTCAGCAGTTTACTTTTTTCCAATATTTGGAGCTTTAATTTCGGATATTTTTTTTGGGAAATATAAAACAATTATTGCTTTATCCTTGATTTATTGTTTGGGTCATTTAGTTCTTGCTATTGATCCTTCCATATTAGGTTTATCCCTTGGTTTAATGTTTATTTCAATAGGGTCTGGTGGAATTAAACCATGTGTATCAGCGCATTTAGGTGATCAATTTAGCAAAACCAATAGCAGTTTAATTAGCAGAGCTTATGGTTGGTTTTATATTGCAATTAATTTAGGAGCGTTTACGTCAACATTAATAACACCTTATTTATTAAAATATTATTCACCAACTATTGCATTTGCAGTTCCAGGAATCTTCATGGTGTTAGCTACGTTGTTTTTTTGGGCAGGAAGATATAGGTTTATACACATTAAACCTGAAGGAAAAAAAACTTTATTAGAATTAAAGAAAAGTAAAAACATAAAAATTATATTAAAACTTTTTACAATTTTTATATTTGTATCTTTTTTCTGGTGTTTGTTTGATCAAACAGGTTCTTCTTGGATACTTCAAGCTGAGAAAATGGATCGAGAAATTTTTGGAATTGAAATTCTTAGTGGGCAAATCTTGTCAACTAATCCAATAATGATATTAATTTTTACCCCTTTATTCTTCAAGTATTTATATCCTAAATTAAACAATTATATAAAGCTAAATTCGGTCAACAAAATCATAATAGGTTTTTTATTAACGTTTCTATCTTTTGCTCTAATAACAATCATTCAATACTGGATTGATTTAGGAAAAGAAGTAAATATTAGTTGGCAGTTTTTAGCTTACGCAATATTAACAAGTGGTGAAATTTTTGTATCTATAACTTGTTTAGAGATATCATATACTCAAGCACCTAAAAAATTAAAATCTATTACTGTTTCGATTTTTCTATTAAGTATTTCTATTGGAAATCTTTATACCAGTATAATAAATTTTTATAATGAAAGAGAAGATGGCAGTGTTATTTTAAGTGGATACAGTTATTTCTTACTTTTTTCTATAATAATGCTCATTGTTACAATCTTATTTATTCCATTTGCAAAAAAATACTCAAATGAGCAAATTCTATTGCAAGGATAACTGATAAAAAATATTATTTAAATAATTTAAGACTAGAATTTTTTAACTTTTTTTTAAGATCTTTTTCTAAAGTTTTATTAAATTCGTATATTTCAGAAGGGAATTTCATATCAATTACATTATTTTTACTAACAACTTTGCCTTTCTTAAATATACTATATTTTTGAGATCTTGGATCAATTTCGATACATATCGGTTTCTTTGTTATAACTCTTCCAATTTTACAATCTTTCCCTATTGCAGCAGATAAAAGATGATCGTTAATTGTTTTTCCTGTTGATTGATATGAAGCTACATCAGCAATTCCTTTACTTATACCTAAATATTTCAATGCTGTATCACCGCCAGATGGAACCAGAGCACTGCATCCAGACAATGCAACAAATGCAGTGAAAATAATTACTTTCTTTTTAATATTAAATTTTTTCATGCTTATCACCATTTTATCAACAATTTTTTAACTTGACAAATAAATTACTTGCATTGTATACAATATTTCATATATACTACATATTGTACTGTTAGATAGGATTGCAAGAAAAAAATGTTAAAAAAAAATAAGGAATTATGCCCAATTTGTAACGAATCAATTCAAAAAAAAGGGATTGAAAATTTTAACCTTAATGAGACCACTGTAACAGATTCGCGTGTTACAAAAAATGGTTCAATGATACGTAGACGTAGAGTTTGTGTGTGTGGAAGTGGTTATAGATTCACAACTTATGAGAGAATTTATAGACCTGAATTAACAGTTATTAAAAGAAATGGCCAGATTATCCCTTTCAATAAAGAAAGAATTTTTCAATCAGTAAGAATTGCCTTAAATGGTTGTGTAGATCAAGAAAAGAAAACTGAGCAAATATCTAATGAAGTAAATGAAAAAATTCAAGATTTCGGTAAAGATAGCGTGCCAACCAAAACCATAGGAGAATACATACTAAAAGCACTTAAAGAAAAAGATAAAATTGGATATGTAAGATTTTATGGTGTTTTCAAAAAAGTAACTGATCCTAAAGAATATAAAAGAATTGTCGATACGCTTCACTAAAATTAAATATTTTTTTTTAAGAATTCAGCAAATTTAAGAAAATCTTTTGATCTTGGAGTGGAAATTCTCCAACATACAGCGATCTCTCTGTAGTTTTGATTATTTTCATAATTTAAAATTTTAATTTTATTAGTTTTAAGTAATTCAGAGTTTATTACTAAGTCTGGTAATAAGGTTATTCCACTATTATTTGCAACCATTTGAACCAAAGTTAGTAAGCTTGTTGCTTTAAAAGCATCTATTTTTTGTTTTGCTTCCTTACTGCATGCTTGGAGCGCATGGTCTCTTAAACAATGTCCTTCATCTAACAAAAGCATATTACTATTACTGATATCTTTATTATTCAATGATTTCTTTTTGGTTTCTGCTAAAGGACTATCAGTAGGAAGTGCTACATGAAAAAAATCTTTTTTTATCAACTCAATATGTAAGTTCTCTACTTTATAAGGCCTTGCAATTAATGCTAAATCTAAACTTCCAGAATAAAGCATGTTTAAAATATTTGCGGTTTGATCTTCAACAAGTTTAAGAGATATGGTTGCATATTCTTTTCGAATTTTTGGCATTAATCTTGGCAATATATATGGGGCAATAGTTGGTATAACCCCTAATCTTGTTTCCCCAAACATATGTTCTTGGGCTGATTTAGCTAAGTCCAAAACATCATTCATCTCAATATTTATATATTTAGCCTTGTCTGCAATTTTTTCTCCTAAAGGAGTTAAAAAAACTTTTCTTTTTGTTCTTTCAACTAATTTAACATTTAATAATTTTTCTAATTCTTGTATCCCAGAACTAAGAGTAGATTGGCTAACAAAACATTCTTTAGCTGCTTTACCAAAATGTAAACATTTTGAAACAGATACTAAATATTTTAATTGCCTAAAAGTTGGATGAAACATAAAATTTAACTATTTTTACTAATCGATATAGTCGATTATTTTATACAAAAAAAATTATTTGATCAATCAAAAAAAAGAGGATAAATTATTATTAACCTTTAAGGGAGGTCAATCATGACTTGGTATACACCTAAAGTTGCAGAAATAGCTGTTGG
>CAYNCC010000086.1:3390-4450 GCA_964396035.1 uncultured Alphaproteobacteria bacterium | reverse complement strand
TATATACAATAAAGTTTATCTTTTTCTGCACCGGATTTATTGATTTCTTTTTGATTAATAATTGTATCTATGGCAACAGCTGTTTTTCCTGTTTGTCTATCACCAATTATTAATTCTCTTTGTCCTCTGCCTACTGGAATTAATGTGTCTATTGCTTTTATACCAGTTTGGACTGGTTCGTGAACTGATTTTCTTTGGATTATGCCTGGCGCCTTAACTTCAAGACGACTATTTTGTTTAGATTTTATAGCACCTTTTCCATCAATTGGGTTGCCTAATCCATCCACAACTCTTCCTAATAAATCTTTTCCTATAGGAACTTCAAGAATTTTCTTTGTTCTTTTTACAGTGTCTCCTTCTTTAATATTCCTATCATCTCCAAAAATAACTGCTCCTACATTGTCTTGCTCCAAATTTAATGCCATACCTTTTACATTTCCTGGAAATTCTATCATTTCTCCAGCTTGTACATTATCTAAACCATAAACTCTTGCTATTCCGTCTCCAACCGATAAAACTTGGCCAACTTCTGCTACATCTTGATCTAATTTAAGACTTTTTATTTGTTTTTTTAAAATATTTGATATTTCTGATGATTTAATATCCATAATTTAAATCCAATTAAATTATCTTAATGAATCCTCAATTTTATCTAATTTTGTTTTTAATGAATAATCTAACATTCTTGATCCTAATTTTATTATAAAACCTGATATTATATTCTTATCTTTAAGAAAGTTAAGCTTGGTTTTGTTTTTAATTCTTAATTCTAATTTCTTTTGAATCTCTTCTATCTTTTTTTTACTTATTTTTTCCGGCAAAGTTATATCTACATTCAAAATATTTTTATCTTTTGATAAAACATTAATAAAATAATCATTTATTTTCTCTAGTAACATTAATCTTTTATTAAAAGATAATAAAAATAAGAAATTTTTTGTAATTATATCCAATTTTAATTTATCAAAAATACTATTTAATATTTCTTTATAACTTGATGATGAAATTGTTGGTGAAAAAAGCAATTTATTAAAATAATGGTTTTCCTCTATTAGTCTTT
>CAYNCC010000086.1:0-3380 GCA_964396035.1 uncultured Alphaproteobacteria bacterium | reverse complement strand
TCTAGAATAATCTTGTTTTTTTTTTCTTCCAATGCAAGTTCATATAATGCAATTTAATATCTTTAAACAATTTCTTGATCGCTAATTTTTGAAATAAAAAAAAAAAAAAATTACATGAATAGTTAACACAGGTTTAATAAGCTTTCAAGATTATAAAAAAAAAATTATGAAAAATTATATGGATCTATGTCTATATAAGTTTTAATACCAAATGGAATTTTTACCTTTGCCATCCAATTTTTGATAAATTCCTGTATATTTTTATCAGGTGAGCATCTTACAATAAATCTTTGCCTAAATCTTTTTCTTAAAAAAGAAATATATGGTGGGGCAGGACCGAGAACTTCAAAATTATTATTTGATATAATTTTATTTTTTAAAGTATTACAAAAAATTTTTAATTTTTTTTCATTTTCACTAGTTGCCATAATTAAACACAGTTTTTTAAATGGCGGAAGATTAGTATGTTTTCGAACCTTTAGTTCTTCAGAAAAAAATTCTTTTAATTTAAAATTAACTAAATTTTTAAATAAAGAATTATCTGTATTTGTAGATTGTATTAAAACTTTTCCTTTTTCATTTGATCTTCCTGATCTGCCTGCAACTTGCATTAATAATTGAAAAATTTTTTCACCTGCTCTTAGATCTCCACCAAAAAAACCAATATCTGAATCTACAACTATTACCAATGTTAATTTAGGGAAATGGTGTCCTTTTGCTAAAATTTGAGTTCCAACAATAATTTTAATTTTTTCATTCTCAAAATTTTTAATAATAGTTTCTCCCTTATTTTTCTTTGACATTACATCACTAGTAAGTATTTCTACTTTAGAATTTTTATGTTTATTTTCAATTTCATCTCTAATTCTTTCTACTCCAGGTCCGTAAAGATAAAATTTACACTCTTTGTCACAAGTGTCTTTTTTTTTTGGCATAATTGTTTTAAAACCACAATGATGACACAATAAAGAATTAATATTTTTGTGAAAAACTAAACCAATGTCACAATTAGGACAATTCAATTTATTTCCACATGTATTGCAAAATACATATGGTGCAAAACCTCTTCTATTTAAAAAAATTAAAGCCTGATTTCCTTTCTTTACAGTATTATTTAATTCTTTATGCGCTTCGTTTGATAACCATAGGTTTTTTTCAGGTGGGTTTTCAATTAAATCAATTACTTTTATCTGCGGCTTACCAGCTTTTCCATATCTTTTTTGAAGACTGACTACAAAATATTTTTTTTTGTTAATATTATGAATTGTTTCAATTGACAAAGTTGCAGAAGATAAAATTATTGGAATGTTAGATTTTTTAGCTCTAACTACAGCCATATCTCGTGCATTATAAATAACTCCTTCTTCTTGTTTAAAACTTTGGTCATGTTCCTCATCTAAAACAATTAATCCTAAATTAGTAAAAGGTAGAAAAAGAGCTGAACGTGCTCCTACAATTACATTGTGATTACCATTAATCACTGAATTCCATATTTGAATTTTCTCTTTTATTTTAATACTAGAATGCCAAACAAGTGGTTTAATTTTAAATCTATCTTTAAATCTTTTAAACCATTGTGTAGTCATTGATATTTCCGGTAGTAAAACAAGAATTTGTTTTTTTTCTTTCAATCCTTTAGAAATAGCTTCAAAATAAACCTCTGTTTTACCAGAACCCGCGACTCCATCAATAACAATTGTACAGAATTTATTTTCATCTATTTTTTTATAAATAAAATCTTTTGCATTTTTTTGTTCATTCGTTAACTTTGGACCAATTTCATTAATTTTTGAATGACTTAAAAGCTTAACCTCAAATTCTTTTTCAAAAAGTTTTACAGAACTTAAAGATAATTTTAAAATTTGGCCTAATTTATTCATTGTATATTTAGAGACCCAGGCAATAAAATCTCTATTTTCTTTTGACAATGGAGGAATATCCAATTTTTTTTTTAAATACTTAATTTTTTTTAAAGGTAATTTTGCTTTTAAAATTGATTTATTCTCCCAAATACAACCAGTCACAATTGTATTTTTAAAAGGGACGCTAACAAAATCACCTAAAACAATATTATCCTTACCAGTATATTTGTATTGAAAAGTTTGATTAAACGGTAGAGGTAGTAATACATCAAATATTATAAATTTATTCATTTGCAAAAATAAGTCGTTTTTTTTTAAAATTTTACCAAATGTTATAGATGGATAAAAAAATTAGTTATTATTCAAAAAATACCAGAAATATATTTAATTATACTATTCCTGACAAAAATATAAAAAAATATATTCAACTATGGTTAAAATATCTCGATTTAGAAAAGGGTTTTTCACAAAAAACAATATTATCATATGAAATAGACTTTAGAAAATTTTTAAATTTTTTATGTTGGTATAAAAAAAACAATCATTTAGATTTAAGCAATCTAACAAAAGAAGAATTAACCAAAATACTTAATTCTGATTTTAATTTTCAAGAGATTAATTTATCTAGTAATGAATTATTTAATATAAAATATAATCAAATAAGACCTTATTTATTTTTTATTACTTTTTTAAATTACAAAAAAACATCTAGGAGAAGAATTGTTGCAGCTATAAAAAGTTTTTACAGATTCTTACATAAAAATAATAAAAAAGTTGATCTTCACATTTTAAATGAATTGAAAGGCCCAAAACCAGATCAGGCTTTACCTAGACCAATAAATATTGATGAAATAAAAAATATAATTAATGAAATTAAAAATAGTAAAAAAACTGATTGGATTAAAAAAAGAGATATTGCTCTAATCACCACTATTTACGGATGTGGGTTGAGAATAAATGAAATTTTATCAATTAAATATCAGGATGTTCCTATTAATCATTTAAAAGGGTATGTAAAAATTATTGGTAAGGGAAATAAAGAACGTTTAGTTCCTTTAATACCAATAGTTTTAAAAAGTATTAATGATTATATCAATAGTTGTCCTATTAATTTTAATGATGAGACATTCCTTTTCTTAGGAAAAAACCTAAAAAAATTAAATCCAGGCACATTCCAAAGAGATTTTAGAAAAATAAGAAAAAAATTGGGTCTCCATGAAAGTTTTACACCCCATGCCCTTAGACATAGTTTTGCAACGCATATGCTAGATGGTGGTGCAGATGTAAGAACAATACAAAAATTAATGGGACATAAATCTCTTAAATCAACCCAACTTTATACTGAAGTAAGTCAAGAAAAATTATTAGGTTCATATAAAAAATTTCATCCAAGAAATAAAATTAATTAACAATATAAAAAAAAAAATTAAATGAGTTTTTTAGCAACATTAAGAACTTCATTTACACTATTTACAGATTGTATAAATTCTTTCTTCTCTTCTTTTTTTAAATTAATTT
>CAYNCC010000085.1:0-4458 GCA_964396035.1 uncultured Alphaproteobacteria bacterium | reverse complement strand
GACCTGCCAAGCGACCACCATCGCGGAGACTCGATCACGGTAGGCGTCGAGCTCGATTTGGATCGCAGCAGCAACCGTTATCACATCAGCGTCGGCTTCGAGAGCGATTTGGATCTCGTCGTAAATCCCCTCTCGGATCAAGAACGTCTGGGCGGTGCGTTCTTCGAAGGCGGTCAATGTCGCGCCGATCGACTTGTTCTCCTCGGGCGAGCCCCAATGAGCCACCCCAACAAGGGTGAATTGACGGTTCCCGAGTGGGCCGCTCACCGTGTACGTCTGACCGACCTCGAAGTCGTTGTCCGAGGCGGTAGTCGAATCAAGGATGAACTCCCCGATCGTGCCTGGGTCGTCAATCGGTCCTGCCCAGCGAGGAGCCCTACCCTCGACGAGAAAAAAGCCGGTCAGCGGGCCAGCTTCGACGTAGTTGAAACCGAACTGAGGTGCTCCCTGTGTGGTGACAGCTTCCGGCTTTCCATCGTCACCAACAACGATGGGGATCACACTCCATGCTTGGATGACCGGAGCCACTGCGGCCACCCCTGGCATGTCAGTGTTGATGAACTCCAGGAGGTCGGCGGGCACCGGTAGGCGATTGATGCGGTCGCCCTCGCCTATAGAAGTGCGAACAACCAAGTCCAGTTCACCGGTGATGTCGACAGCCAGCTCGTCGAATGAGTCGCGGAGACGGTCAGTGAGGAAGAACGAAGTAGATACAAAGGCCACGCCGAGAACCACCGCGAAGGTGGTCAGGGCGTACCGGAGTTTCCGTCCGCGGATGTTACGAAGGGTTAATCCGAACACAACCTCAGCCGCCGAGTCCCTTGATGTGATCCAGGATCCGGTCCGCGGTCGGTTCGACCATTTCGTCGACGATTCTTCCGTCAGCGAGGAAGAGAACCCGGTGAGCTCGAGCGGCCGCCCCGGCGTCGTGGGTGACCATCACCATGGTTTGGTCAAGTTCTTCGACCGCTGTTCGGAGGAAGTCCAGGACCTCTTCGCCAGTTTTTGAATCAAGGTTGCCGGTCGGTTCGTCGGCAAAGACGATTTCCGGTTGCGAAACGAGGGCCCGAGCGACGGCTACCCGCTGCTGTTGGCCTCCGGACAGTTCATCAGGCCGATGGCTCAGTCGATCAGCTATGCCGACCGACTCGACGACCTGGTCCATCCAAGCTGGGTCAGGCTTCCGGCCGGCTAGATCGAGGGGTAGCGTGGTGTTTTCCACCGCGGTGAGGGTGGGAAGCAGGTTGTAGGCCTGGAAGACGAAACCGACCTTCTCTCGGCGAAGAAGGGGCAGCTCTCGGTCGGACAGGCTGCCTAGCTCAACGTCGCCTATGTGAATAGTGCCCGATGTGAGGTCATCGAGGCCGGCCACACAGTGCATCAGTGTGGACTTTCCCGAGCCGGAAGGCCCCATGATCGCGGTGAACATGCCCTGTTCGAAGGCGACGCTCACGTCGTCGAGGGCTCGAACTTCGGATTCATCGGAGCCGTAGATCTTGGTCCCGTCGGTCATCCGGGCTGCGGAAGTAACGGGGGTGATGTCGGTCACCTGCTGAGGATACGGTTCCCGGCCGGGGTAGCGAGCCTTTAGGAGGACGCTGTGATGGAGGACACATTGCGGCCGGTTGTCGAGACTGACCTGGAGTCCCTACTGGTTCTCAACAATTCGGCGGTCCCGGCGGTCAACACGCTCGATATAGCGCAGATGTCTTGGTTTGCGGAAGTAGCGCACCTGTTTCTGGTCGCCGATTCCCCGGAAGGGGAGCCTGTCGGATTTCTGATCGGGTTAGAAGGGCCAGGCCTGCCTTACCAGAGTCCCTACTACGGGTGGTTTAGCCGGAACTACGAGCAGTTTCTCTATGTGGACCGGATAGTGGTCGATGCGAACTGGTGGGGTCGTGGGTTAGGTCGTGCTTTCTACGAACGGTTTGCAGGATCGGCGACGGATCATCCGGTGTTATGTGCCGAGGTGAATCTGGCCCCTCGGAATGACCGCTCGTTGAGCTTCCACGAACGGTTCGGATTTATTCCGGTGGGGGAATATGCCACTGACGGTGGGGAGAAGCGGGTGGTGTTTCTCGAGTACTCGCTCTAATGGTCGGTTAGGTATTCAGTCCCGGACCAGAGTGGTGCCTGACGGCTGTAGTCCGACCGACCCGCATAGCCAGCACGGTTCCATCGGGATTCCGCGCCAAGTCACGTCACAGTGGTTGCATGCCAAGCTGACCCGCTCTTCCCAGGTCTCCGATCTACTACCTTTCAGCGGCACGAGTGCCATGCGCGGCACGCTAACCAAGGCGCGCGCGTCGGGGGGTGACCCCCGACTCCAATTGCGTCTTACCCGACCTTCTTGCCAATAGCCTCCGCTTGATCGCCAGCCGAGAGGATTCCAATGGACGAGCACATCCCAAATGCCGACGGGAGCAGCGAGCGCCGAGTCGCGTTCGACAGTCCGCCGCCCATGGTTATCGATCCGGCTCGTTCGTATACCGCCACAATGGCGACCTCGGCTGGGACGATGACGATCTCTCTGGATGCAGCGAAAGCGCCAGCGACTGTCAACAACTTCGTGTTCCTGGCCCGCTGGCACTACTACGACGGGGTGATTTTCCACCGGGTCATACGGGACTTCGTGATTCAGGGCGGAGATCCGGAAGGAACTGGGCGGGGCGGTCCCGGCTACCGGTTCGCTGACGAGCTGCCGGGCCCCGGGGAGTACCGAATCGGTTCCCTAGCTATGGCCAACGCGGGGCCGGATACAAACGGCAGCCAGTTCTTCGTGATTACCGGATCGTCCGGCGTGTCGTTGCCGCCGGCGTATGCTCTCTTCGGTCAGGTCATCGAAGGTTTAGATGTTGCCGCCGCTATCGACGCAGTCCCCACCGGTCCAAATGATCGTCCGGTTGACGATGTGGTCATCGAATCAGTCGTTGTTTCCGAGTCCGACTAAAGAACTGGATGCCTCCGAAGAGATTGTGGCAACTCTGGATCCGTCCCTCTGGGCAGGATCCTATATCGACAGCTAAATAGTCTCGTGCGGCTTAGCGTGCCGGTCCGCGAGTAACTCGGGAACCTCCGTGATGCCACTGATTACCGGAAACTCGAGGCCGGCGATAGCGCTGGGGTCGGCTACTTCCAGTTCCCAAGTGGTGTGATGAGGGATGTGGATTGCTTTGCCGCCGATAGCCAGCACCGGTAGTACATCTGATACGACCGAATTGCCGACCATAGTGAATGCTGCCGGGTCAATGTCATAGCGGTCCAGCACTGCCTGGTAGGTAGCCTCATCTTTCTCACTCACAACCTCAACCTGCCAAAAAAGCTCCGTGAGTCCACTCCGGGTGATTTTGTCCGTTTGGTCGCGAACATCCCCCTTTGTGATAACCAACAACCGGTATCTGGTCGACAGTTCTTCGAGAGTTTCATGCACTCCAGGGAGGAGCTCGACAGGTGCATCAAGGATCTCGTCTCCCAACGCCATGATTTGGTCGATCTGAGTTGCGGTGACGGTGCCGCTCGTGAGTTGGATAGCGGCGCGAATCATGGACAACATGAAGCCCTTTACCCCGTAGCCGTAGCGGGCGACTGCCGTCCGGTCATTGGTCAATAGCGCGGCATCGGTGGTCTCGCGGTCGGCCCAGGGGAGCATCAGTTCGCAGAAGCCGGATTGGGCTGCATAGAACCGTGCCTCGTTCTCCCACAGGGTGTCATCCGCATCGAGGCCAAGAACTGGTCGCTGGCTGGGTACCTGCTCAAGCATCGGAGTGAGCCTATGGGTAGCGCCGTCTCAGGGTGTCCCAGTTCCTAGTCCGTTGTGGCACTACCGTTTTTCCTCATGCGTCGTCTCTGCATGCGGTCAGCCTGTGTGGGTGAGGCTGTTGTTCTCGTTGAGATGGACGTGAAAGAAATCTCATTTACTATTCGCGATCTTGACGAGGTCGCCGGTCCTGGCCAGGTCGTGCTTTGTGAGACCCACGTCGGCCGATTACGGGCTCCGAGAGGTTGGGAACTGATTGATGCGCGCACTGTCGGCCGGCTTTTGCCCTTCCCCGATCGGGACGGCGAGCAGGGTCCGCAAGAGCGGCGTCATCCCGCTCGTTCTGACGAGACGGTTCGGTCGATTATCGACGCCCGACATCCGCTTGATGTGGACCGATCTGGCCCAACCGACCAGCCCTCCCCGGAGGTGACTCCACTTCTTGCCCGGGCGTTCACTGGCGCTGACCGACATCCATCAACCGCCTTTAGCGACGGGTCGGATGCTGAGGTGATCGATCCGTTCGGTGACGAGTCATGGGATCAGCGCACCCATCGCGACGGGGAGGCTGACAGCACGGATCCTGATCAGGGCACGCAGATGGAGTTCGACTCGTTCGACTTTGAACCTTCGGCCTGAAGCCCCGCCCCAAACCTGTGTGGGTCCGGGTTCCGCCGACTCCGATCCCGTTGGTAGGTTCG
>CAYNCC010000084.1:0-4505 GCA_964396035.1 uncultured Alphaproteobacteria bacterium | reverse complement strand
TACAGGAGGTATGGGAGCGTATTGTCCTCTCCCGTATTTAGAAAAAAAATTATAAAATAAAATTAACAAAGAAATTATTGAGCCAACAATTAGAGCTATGAATAAAGAAAAAAGACCCTTTAATGGTGTTCTATATGCTGGACTAATGTTAGTTAAGAAAAAAATTTATTTAATCGAATATAACGTGCGTTTTGGAGATCCAGAATGCCAACCTTTAATTTTTTTACTTAAATCAGATTTATTAAAAATTTTAAATAATTGTGTTGATAAAAAATTAAATAAAACAAAAATTAAATGGAAAAAAGAATATGCAATAAGCGTTGTCATAGTTAATAAAGGCTATCCAAATAATTTTAAAAGAAACACCATTATAAAAAATCTTGATCTAATTACTGAAAATCAAAATACTAAAATTTTTCATTCAGGAACTAGTTTAGATAATAAAAATAATGTAATTGCGACAGGAGGAAGGGTTTTGTCTGTAACAACAAGTAATAAAAATTTTAATACGGCAAAAAAAAAGGTGTATGAAGTAATACAAAAAATAAAATGGAAAAATAGTTTTTTTAGAAAAGATATTGGTTTTAAGGCAAAAAAATTAAGATAATCACCTTTTAGATCTAAAAAATTCTTTAAGTAAATTGGCAAAAAATTTTTCTTCAATTCCACCGAATACTTTGGGTCTATACATAGAATTTTTTTTATTAAATATTTTTACACCATTTTCAATAGCTCCAAATTTAGTGTCATAAGCACAAAAGAAAATTCTTTTAATTCTACAAAAAGATATTGCGCTGGCACATAAAGCACATGGTTCAAGTGATGTATAAATATCAAATTCATTTAAAAATTTCTTTTTTGTTTTTTTTAATGCATAATTTATAACAATCATTTCCGCATGGTTTAGTGGATTATTAGACTTATGGCACGTATTATATGCCGAAAAAATGATTTTATCTTTTTTAGCAATAATTGCTGAAATAGGAACTTCATCATTTTTTCTTGCTTTTAAAGCTAATTTTTTTAATTCTTCTATTATTCTTTTATTTACTAGCAAAATTTTATAAAAAAAATTATTAAAGAAACTATTATAAATACATAAAATAAAAAAAATGAAAAAATACAAAAAACCTGTAATTGGAATTTCAATTGATACGGGAATAAATCAAAGTTATTCAAAATTTCCTTGGTATGCCGTAAGAATTAATTACGTTAATAGTGTTATAAGTGCTAATGGAATTCCTTTAATGTTGCCATCTAAACCAGAGCTAGCAAATCATTATTTTAATTTAATTGATGGTATTTTGCTTACTGGCGGAGATTTTGATATTGACCCGAGAATCTATGGTGAAAAAAAAAATAAATCTGTTAATCATTTAGACAAACCAAGAACTAATTTTGAAATTAAAATTACTAGATTGGCTTTAAAAAAAAATAAACCAATTCTAGGTATTTGTGGTGGTCAACAATTATTAAATGTTGCTTTAAATGGTTCTTTAATTCAACATATTAAAAATACAACTATAAAACATGAACAAATACAACCAAGAAATAAACCCAGTCATAAAGTTCAAATAAATACAAAAAGTAAATTATATAAAATTGTAAAAAAAAAAGAATTTAGAGTTAATAGCGCTCATCATCAAGCAATTAAAAAAGTTGGAAACAATTTAAATATAAATGCAATTGCAGAAGATGGAATAATAGAAGGAATAGAATCAAATAATCATAAATTTTTCTTAGGAATTCAATGGCATCCTGAGTTTTTTATTAGTAATTGTGATAAAAAAATATTTAAAGCATTTATTAAAGCCTGTCAAAAATAATAACAAAGTGAAAAAAAATTTCAAAGTATCAAAATTAATAGCAGATGCTGGTATTTGTTCAAGAAGAAATGCTGAATTACTAATAAAAGAAGGAAGAGTTAAATTAAATAATAAAATTCTTATTTCAGTTCCAGAAAGAGCGACTGTTGAGGATTTAATTAAAGTTGATAACAAAAAAATAAATTTAAAAAAAAAGATTAGATTATGGAAATATAATAAACCAACTGGAAAATTAACAACAAATTACGACCCAGAAGGTAGAAGAACTATTTTTGACGAATTGCCAAAAAATTTACCTAGAGTAATAACTGTTGGAAGATTGGATTTTAATTCTGAAGGACTTTTATTGTTAACTAATTCAGGTAAATTAGCAAGATATCTTGAACTACCTAAAAGTTCATTTGTAAGGGAATATAAAGTTAAAATTAAGGGAAACATAGATATAAAAAGATTAGAAAACCTAGAAAAAGGAATAACTATTAAAGGTATTAAATATAAAAGTATAAAAATTAATGTATTAAAAAGAAACAAAGATACAGTTCTAATAAGAATGAAATTAATGGAAGGAAAAAATAGAGAAATTAGAAAAATAATAAGTTTTTTTGGTTGGAGTATAAATAAATTAGAAAGAATAAGTTATGGTCCAATTCAATTAAAAAAACTTAAAAAAAATAAAGTTGAAGAGATAGATATAAATAAATATTTTAAAAGAATTCCATGAGAATTATTTCTGGAAAATTTCGAGGAAGAAAGTTAATAAAGTTTAACAAAGAAGGTATTAAACCAACAACTGATAAAACTCGTGAATCAATATTTAATATTATTGTCAGCTATTTAAAAATTAATGAAAAAAATAATTTATTGCCACTTAAAGGATATAATGTTCTTGATATTTTTGCAGGAACTGGGGCTTTAGGTCTTGAAGCAATTTCAAGAGGAGCAGATGAGGCAACATTTATAGAAAAATCTCGAGATAATTTAATAGTACTATATAAAAATATAGATCATTTAAAAATCAAAGAAAAAGTAAAAATAATTAAAAGAAGTATAAGAAAAGTAAAAAAAATTGATGGAAAATTTGATTTAATATTTATGGATCCACCATACCAAATGGATATAATTTTT
This sequence comes from uncultured Alphaproteobacteria bacterium, assembly GCA_964396035.1. Lineage (GTDB taxonomy): Bacteria > Pseudomonadota > Alphaproteobacteria > CAYNCC01. The sequence goes on along the minus strand of CAYNCC010000084.1, from coordinate 1,554 downwards.
AAAAAAACTCTAAATAAAATTTTAGATTTTAAAATCCTCAAGAAAAATTCTTTAATTATATTAGAGCATGCAAAAAATAAAAAATTAGTTATTCCTAAAAATTTTGCGATTATAAAAGAAAAAAATTATGGAAATAGTAGTCTTACATTAATCAAATTAAAATAAATTTAGGTTTTTATTTTTTTATCTAAAATAAAAAAGAAGTAAAAAAATATAATTAAAGAAATTAACATTAAAAATGCTCCTAAATTGTAAGGAGAATTTATACCAAAAAAATAAAATAAATTACCAGCCACTAAAGGACTTAATATTCTTGCTAAACTTCCTACAGATTGAATGGTTCCAAATGACAGTCCTATAATATTCTTATTTAAGTTTTTAGAAAATAAACTGTTAATAGTGGGATTTCCTAAACCTATTGAAATTCCTAAAATGGCAAGAGAAAAGATCAAATAATATAGATTTTCAACAGATAGTGTTATAAAAAATAATCCCATTAACATTAAAAAACTACTAGTTGCTAAAATTTTTATTTCACCGAAAATTTTAGTTAATTTTCCTATAAAAACACCTTGTACTAAAGCTGCTAATAATGCTGTAAAAGTAAAAGCATAACCTGTTTGCATAGATGCCCAGTTCATAGCTCTTTCAGTCCATAAAGCAAAAGTAGTTTCAAAACCAGCAAAAGAAAAAGTAACCAGAAAAGATATTATTATTAAAAATAAAATTGCAGGAATTTTAAAAAGATTTATTAAATCTCTAAAAGAATTAAGAAAATTTATTGAAACAAACTGTTTGTTTCTCTTTTTTGGTTCAGTCAAAATAAAATATGCAAAACAACAAGAAATAACTGCCACTACAATAGAAATTAAAAAAGGTGTTTTATAATTTATATTATTTATCTCTTCTCCTCCAAAATAACCTCCTATTGCTGGTCCAAAAACAAATCCTAAACCAAAAGCTGCGCCAATTAGTCCCATACCTTTTGAGCGATTTGCTGATGAAGTGGTTTCTGTAACGTATGCATTTGCAATAGCTGTAGTTGAAGCAAATAAGCCGGCTATAGATCTTGCAAATAAAACTAAAATAAAGCTAGTAGCAAAATATAAAACTAGATAAGAAGCTGCTGAACCAATCAAACATAAAATTAATATCTTTTTTCTACCATATATATCACTTATTTTTCCTAATATTGGGCTGAATATAAGTTGCATTAATGAATAACTTGCCATAAGTAATGTTACTTCATTAGGATTTGCGCCAAAATTTTCAGCGTAATAAGGAAGCAATGGTATTATAATTCCAAAACCTAAAAGATTTGAAAATACAATCAAAAATAATGCATACATATTGTTCTATTTTAAACTAATTGCTTTTCCTTTATCAATGGCTGGTTGATCAAAAGGATTTAAATTATTCAAATATGCTAAAGTTATAGTTTCTAACATAAAATTCATCATTAAATATCCAATTTCAAACTCTGCACATTTATTTAGTGTTATTATTCTATAAGGTCTTTTATACTCATTTAAAAGTTTACAAACTTTTTCCATT
>CAYNCC010000083.1:0-4541 GCA_964396035.1 uncultured Alphaproteobacteria bacterium | reverse complement strand
AAGAAAACCTAGTAAACCAATTTCATAATTCATTAAAAAATGAATTCAAAAATATATTAACTGTTATAGTTCCAAGAAATATTAAAAGAGCCCTAGATATAAAAAAAGATATCAATAACAATTCAAAATTATTTAGTGATTATACATTGACAAATAATACTGACATAATTATCGATGACTCTATTGGCCAACTAGAAATATGGTACAAAAATGTAAAAACTGTTTTTTTAGGAAAATCTTATCCTCCAAAAGGAGGCCAGAATCCAATTGAACCAGCCCGAAATGGCTGTGCAATTATTTCAGGAAAAATGTCCAATTTTAAAGAAATAGAAAATGAAATGTTAAAAAATAAGTGTCTTATAGTGTCAAACAATTCTAATCAATTTTATTTAAAAATTAAAGATTGCATTAAAGAAACTAAATATACAAAAAGAATAAGAATCAATGCAAAAAAATATGTGCAATCAAAGTCCTTTATTTTAGATAAAACTGTTAAGGCAATAAAAAAATATTTAGTCTAATTATTTCCAATTGAATAATATTGAAAACCAAATTTTGTAATTTCTTTTGAATAGATATTTCGTAAATCTAAAATTATAGGTTTTTTCATTATTTTTTTTATTTTTAAAAGATCTAAATTTTTAAATTGATTCCATTCGGTTACTATGACTAAAAGATTAGAATTTTCAGCAACCTCATATTCATCATTACAAAATTTTATAGATTTAGGTAACTCATTTTTTGCGTTTTCCATGCCTTGTGGGTCATAAATTTTTACTTTTGCTTTAGTTTTTGATAAATCTTTTGCTAATTTAATGGCTGGGCTTTGTCTTATGTCATCAGTGTTAGGTTTAAAACTAATTCCTAAAAGTCCTATTTCTATTTTATTAAATTTGTTTTTTGTAATTTCTTTAATTCTTTTAAATAATGATTTAATTCTTAATTCATTTGCCAAATTTACGGCTTTCACAATTTTTAAATCGACTGAATTTTTATTACCTTGATATATAAGTGATTTCACATCTTTTGGGAAACAAGATCCTCCATAACCAGGTCCTGGATGTAAAAATTTTGGTCCTATTCTCCCATCTAAACCTATTGCTTTAGCGACTACTTCAACTTCTGCGCCAATTTTTTCACATAAATCTGCAATTTCATTTATAAATGTAATTTTATTAGCAAGAAATGAATTGTTTGCATATTTTATAATTTCTGCTGTTTCGTTATTCGTAACAACATAAGGTCTATTTAAAGTTTTATAAAATTTTTTAAGAATTAATTCAGCTTTGACAGATCTACAACCAATTATAATTTTGTCAGGTCTCAAAAAATCTTCAATAGCAGATCCTTCCCTTAAAAATTCTGGATTCGATACTACATCAAATGAATTACTTGGTTTTGTTTTTTTTATTATATTTTCTACTATTTTTGATGTTCCTACTGGAACTGTTGATTTTGAAACTATAACTGTATATCCCTTTAAGTTTTTAGCTATTTCTTTAGAACATTGTTTTACATAAGTAAGATCACTTTCTCCATTTTTTTTTGGCGGAGTGCCTACACATATAAAAACAACATCCGCATTAGATATATTATTTTTATATTCATCAGTAAATTGTAATCTTCCAGATTTAATATTTTTTTTTAATATTTCATCTAATCCTGGTTCATAGAAGGGCACTCTTCCAAATTTTAATTCTCTTAATTTTTCAGGGTTTTTTTCAATGCATGTAACATCAAAACCAAAATCCGATAAGCAAGCCCCTTGAACCAATCCAACATATCCTGCGCCAATAATTGAAATTTTCATTTAATTTACAAGTAAATCTTTTAATAATTATTTCAACTATAATAAGTGTCCTCGACTGGATTTGAACCAGCGGCCCCTAGATTAGGAATCTAGTGCTCTATCCTACTGAGCTACGAGGACAAAAAATTAATTTAAAAATGGCACAGCATAAGTTATAAGGAAAGTTTCAGTGCCAGGATTATTTTCATCTAAACTAGCATTAGATAAATGATGTATTTCCGCGCTTATTCTAGAACCGTTTTTTCTACGATATGATAGATCCACTCCTGATCTGAATTCAATAATATGTCCCAAATCCTTACCGTCTCCTTTTTCATATAAACCTGGTGCAAAACTTGGTGTTATTACAATAGAGTTAGTAAGATACAAATCTATTCTTATACCAGCATAACCATAAAAACCATGATCAGTATTAATTAAAACACCTGTCATTGGTTTAAAAGGTCCATATCTTGTTCCATGTCTATATTCAATATTAAACATACCAGCTGTTTTACTATCATTCCAATCCCAAATACCACCGCTGATAGCTAATAAATTTTTATCATTTCTTTCACCAGAATGAACTAAATTAGATGAAAATAGGACAAAAAAAAGTAATAAGATATTTAATTTTTTTAACATTAAAAATACTAAAAAAGTTACGCTGCTTCTGATAAAATTTCTTCTAACTTCTTTGTAGCAGTTTCTTTATCTAATTTCTGCATAGCAGCCAATTCTCTAGCTAGTCTATCTAATGCAGATGAATAAATTTGTTTTTCACTAAACGATGAGTCGTCAAAATCTTCTTTTTTATATAAATCTTTTAAAACTTCTGCTATTAAAACTGGATCTCCTGATAAAATTTTTGTTTCATATTCCTGTGCTCGTCTGCTCCACATTGTTTTTTTCTTTTTTTTTGATTTACCTTTAAGAATTGCAAAAGCATCTTTCATTCTGTCTTTTGAACTTAATTTTCTTAAACCTAAATCTTGTATTTTATCAGCTGAGACTCTTAAAATTACTCTCTCGTTTATTGAAATTACAAATACTTTTATACGCTTACCGCCAATTAATTCATTTTGAATACCATTTATTTTACCTAATCCATAAGAAGGATAGACTACAAAATCACCTTTACTAAAATTTGCTTTTCTTGATCTTTTTATCATTTACCAATTATTCTGAATTTCCTGGTTTTTCACTAAAATGTTCTTTTTTATTTTTTTCTTTTGCCCATTTATCTTGTTCTTCTTTTGAAGCTGTTTGTTTCTTTTTTGAAATATTAGGCCATGTTAAAGAAAATTTTTTATTAATATCATTCCAATCTTTTGCGTTTTCATCTGTATCTGGAGTAATTGCTTCAACTGGGCATTCTGGTTCACACACGCCACAGTCTATACATTCATCAGGGTGAATAACTAACATGTTCTCACCTTCATAAAAACAATCTACAGGACAGACCTCTACACAATCTGTATATTTACATTTAATACAAGATTCATTAACAGTATAAGGCATCAATACCCCAAAAAGACACTATATCACAGGCTTTCATAATTATCGACTTTTTCTTTATTACAAATTTGTTTAAAAACATATGGTAGAATGCCGCCATTATTCATATATTCAAGCTCTTTTTTGCTATCTATTCTTACTTTTAATTGAATTATTTTAATTTTTTTATTCTTAAATTTTATATAACATTTTATATTTTTATTCGGTTTCAAATCTGAATCTAAATCTAAAATATCAAAAGTTTCATCGCCTGTTATTTCTAATTTTTTTACTGAATCATTTCCTGTAAATTGAAGTGGCAACACTCCCATTCCAATTAAATTTGTGCGATGAATTCTTTCAATTGATTCAAAAATTACGGCTTTTACTCCTAGAAGACTTACTCCTTTAGCGGCCCAGTCCCTAGAAGAACCTGTCCCATATTCTTTACCTGCAATAATTATTGGTGGAACTTTCATTCTTTTATATTTTTTGGATAATAAAAAAACAGAAGGTATATCCATATTAGAAAATACTCCTCTTATCATAATTTCGTGATTTCCTCGTCTTGCGCCATATGTATTAAAATCTAAACTTTTAATTTTTTTCCCTTTTAAATATTTTGAAGTTAATGAATCTAATTTTATTCTACCTGCCGGTGATATGTGGTCCGTTGTTATAGAATCGCCTAAAAGTGCTATAACTCTTGCATTTAAAATATTACAAATATTTTTATTTTTTCTATTCATATCCTCAAAAAAAGGTGGTTTTTTTATATAAGTGCTTTTTGACGACCAATTATAAAAATTTGATTTATTAAATTTACTTTTTATATTCCATTTTTTATCACCTTTAAAAATTGAAGCATATCTTTTCTTAAAAATTTTAGGCGATAATACCTGGTTTAATATCAAATCAATTTCTTTTTGTTTTGGCCATATATCCTTTAAAAAAATTTTTTCATTATTCTTACTAATTCCTATTGGCTCCTTATAAAAATTTATATTTATTTTCCCAAAAATTGCAAAGGCAACTACTAAAGGTGGTGATGCAAGATAATTTGCTTTAACTAAAGAATTAATTCTTCCTTCAAAATTTCTATTCCCTGAAAGAACTGAACATACTGTAAGATTTTTTTTGATAATATTTTTCTCAATTTCCTTATTCAATGGACCAGAATTACCGATACATGTTGTGCAACCATAACCAACAAGATTAAATCCTAAATAATCTAAATATTTTTGTAAATTTGCTT
>CAYNCC010000082.1:0-4548 GCA_964396035.1 uncultured Alphaproteobacteria bacterium | reverse complement strand
AAATGTTTGAATATTTTATTGCTTTCGGAGCAGGTCTTATAAGTGTTTTATCACCTTGTGTTTTGCCATTAATCCCTGGATACATTTCTTATATATCTGGTCTATCACTTCAAGAAGTCTTAAATTCAAAAAAGATTAGTTTTTTTCCATTAATTTTATTTTGTTTAGGTTTTTCAACTGTCTTTGTAATTTTAGGTGCATCGGCATCTTTCATAGGTAAAACTTTTTTACAAAACTCAGAAATTTTAAGAATAATAGCTGGTATAGTTATAGTCATCTTCTCTATGCAATTGATTGGGATAATAAACATACCTTATTTAAATTTTGAAAAAAGATTCGATGCAAAAGAATCAAAAAATATTTTTTTTCCATATTTAATTGGTTTAGCGTTTGGTTTTGGATGGACACCATGTATTGGACCAATTTTAGGATCAATTTTAGCTTTGGCATCTATTGAAGAGACTCTTTCTAGAGCTATATTTTTATTAATATTTTACTCATTAGGATTAGCAATACCTTTTGTTTTATCTGGTTATTTGATTCAAAGATTTTTATTATTTTCAAAGAATTTTAAGAAAAATATTAATTTAATTTCAAAGATTGGTGGAATTATCCTTTTAATAACAGGTGTTTTAATTTTAACTAATCAGCTACAAAGTATAGGTTTTTATATAATTGAAATCTTTCCATTTATGCAAAAATTCGGATAAGAGTATTTAATGAAAATTTATCAAATAGACTCAAGTGCAAGAAAAAAAGGATCAACCTCTAGAGCTTTAGCTAAAAAACTTCTAGATAAAATAAAAAAACCAGGAGATGAAGTCTTTTATAGAGATCTAGACGATGAAATGCTTTTTGTAAGTGGACTTACTGAATCTGGAATGAAAATTGACGAGAGAGATCAAACAGAACATCACAAAAAAATGTTTGAGCTTTCTGATAAACTTGTAAAGGAACTTAAAGATAGCGACGTAATAATAATATCTGCGCCAATTTATAACTATGGTCCTCCCGCAACTCTTAAAGCTTGGTCAGACTTAGCTGCAAGAATTGGTGAAACTTTCAGATTTAAACCAAATGGTCGTAGAGAAGGTTTGTTAAAAAATAAACACGCTTATCTAGTAATTACATCAGGTGGAACCAAGTTAAACAGCAAAGAGGATTTCTTAACTCCTTGGTTAAAATTTATTTTGAATTTTTTTGGAATAGAAAAAGTTGATATCATTAGTGCTGATCAAATGGCATTAGATTATGAAAAATCTATAAGAGAGGCAGAGGCGCAAATAGAAAATCTATTTAAAGATTAAATTTTCTTTTTAAGTGCCTTAGTTTACCTTCAGTACTATAGCATCCTTGCAAATGTCTTTCACCTTCTTTGGTTTCGTAAGCTGTTCTTCCGTGAAGTAATCTATGATTATCCATCATCATTAAATCATTTGGTTCTAATTTAAATTCTATTCTGTATTTATCTGAATTGTACATTTCTGAAAGTTTCTTCCTCGCTTCATAGTATAAATCTAATTTTTCTTTATCTAAAATTGGCACATAATCTAATCTAGGACTAAATCTAACTTGTTTAAAACTTTTATCTTCATTAAGTTCAATCAAAGGAGAAATATTTTCTAAAATAACTTCCTTGTCAATAAATCTAAATCTAACTTTGACTTCAGTTAAAATTCTATAAAAATCTGGGTATTTATTTTTTAAGTCTTCTGTAACTGTGTAACCATCTACTAATGTTGATAATCCACCTGAAACATTACTTTCAACGCAATGTAAAAGTTGAATACAAGGAACTGGATTTCTATAAGGATTATCAGTATGTGGTGCTAGAGCTAAAGATGTATAAGCTAGATCGTTAGGATCTTGTTTAGATTTTACATCAAAATACTCACCAAAATTTGTTCTACGAACGCTCCCTATAGAATTTGCAAATTCAACAATGTAATTTTTAGTTATTGGTATGTGTTTAACTATAACAAATCCAAATTTATAAAAAGTAACAAGCAAATTATACATTTCCTTACTGTCATAAAAATTTTCCTGATATTTAAAATTTTTAATATTGTTTAAAGAAGAATCCCATTTAATTTTTTCAATTGATTGAACAACAATATCTTGCATAGAAAACTCTGATGTAATTTTATCAATCTCTAGTTTTGAATTAACACCATCATTAAAATTAATTTCTAAATAATTTTCATTAATATTTGCTTTATTTATTGCAACGTCGTTACTCAAAAAGGTTGGATCAAAAAGTCTTTGTTGAGTTCCTTTATCCAAATACTTTTCACCATTAACTCTTTCTCTTAACCAGAATGGGTGAATTTCTTTTTTTTCTGTCCCATTATTGAAATAAACTTTGTTTTGAACGAGCTCGATTTTCATATTAATAACCCAAGGATTATTTAAAATTTAACTTTAATCAATATAAATTAAATAGTAAGAGTTCTTTGTGAATAATTTTGATAAAAAAAAATATCCCATATATGCTAACTTTTTAAATCAATTAGCAAAAGATTTAACAAGATTTTATTACTCTAAGTTAGATAAACCCTTCAAGATATCAAATAAGCTAAAAGGTAAGGGGTATGATCCAGTAACCACGTCTGATAAAGCATTTGAAAAATTTATAAGATCTAAAATTAATAAAAAATTTCCAAATCACCAAATTATAGGTGAAGAGTATGGTCACAAAAATACTAAAAGTGAATTTTCATGGATAATCGATCCAATTGATGGAACTAGATCATATGTTGTAGGAAATCCAAGTTGGAGTAATTTAATTTCTCTTAATTATAATGGTGAACCTATATTAGGACTAGCTAACTTTCCAAAATTGAAAAAATATTATTTAAATATAAATAAAAATTCAGCTTATGTTTTTGAAAATAATAAAAAAAGAAAATTAAAAGTAAATACAAAAATAAATTTTATAAATGCAAAATTAGCAGCAGCATTCCATAATACTTTATCTTTAAAGCAACAATCTAAAATTAGTAAGTTTATAAAACGAATGCAATTTCCATGTTTTGATGCATTAACATACTGTCAGCTTGCTGAAGGAAGAATTGAAATAGTGGCACAATGTGCAAATAAGATTTGGGACATTCATCCTATGATGCCAATAGTAAGAGCTAGTGGAGCAATAGTAACAACCTGGGGCAATAAAAACCCTGTAGTGGGTGGAAATATTATTGTTTCTAACAATTCAAGTAATCATAAAAAAATTTTAAAATTATTGAAACCTTTAGCTGAATGATTGCTGATAAAGCACAAGAAATTTTAGATTTTTGGTTTAAAAAAACTTCATCTGAAATGCACTTCAAAATGGATGAAAACTTGGATCAACAAATTAGAGTTAAATTTTTAAAAGATTATGAACTTGCTTCTCAAAATGAATACGATGATTGGCAAGATCACCCAATGAGTTGTTTGGCATTAGTTATTTTATTTGATCAGTTTTCAAGGAATATGTTTAGAAATGACAAAAAATCATTTGAACAAGATCACAAAACTAGACTAATTGTAAATGATGCGGTTTATTCAGGCTATTTAGAAGCAATGAACGTAAATCAAAGATTTTTCATGATATTACCGTTAATCCATAGTGAAGAAATAAGTGATCATGAAATGGCATATTACTTATTAAATAAATATTTAAAAGAACACGAGGGTTATAATCAAATTAAAAAATTTTGGAAAGATCATACAAAAGTAGTTAGGCAGTTTCACCGATATCCACATAGAAATGAAATTTTACAAAGAGAGTCTACTGAAGAAGAAATTGAATTTCTGAAAGGCTCAAACTCCTCTTGGTAGTATGAATTTAGAATTCATTTTTAAAATTATTGAAAAAGAAGAATGGCAAAAAGCTAAGCAATGTGGGAGTTATGGTGGGTCTAATAAAGATATCAAAGATGGATATATTCATTTTTCAGAGGAAGACCAAGTACCAGAAACTCTTAAAAAACATTATCAAAATCAAGAAAATTTAGTTTTATTAAAAGTAAATGCTTTTAAGCTTGAAAATTTACTTTGGGAACAGACATCTAATGGAGACATGTATCCTCATTTGTATTCACCCTTAGATATAAATACTGTTGTAGGTGAATTTGAATTATCTTTAAATGAAGATGGAATTCATGAACTTCCAGAAATTTTAAAAAAATATCAATTTAATCTTCCTAAATAATTGACCATTATTACACCAATAACAATTAGAATAATTCCTATAGTTCCATAAATATTTGGGACTTGGTTAAATTTTAATACCGCAAAAAGCACAACTCCAGTAACAGTTAAACCACTATAAGTAGAATAAGCAAAACCAACTGGAAGTGCTGACATTGCTTTTGCAATTGAAAACATTGTTATACACATAAATAAAATACATAAAGTCGAAGGAGTTAATTTTGTAAATCCTTCCGAAATTTTAGCAAAACTATTTGAAGCAATTCCAAAAATTATACCGTTAGCTAAAAATAGATATCCTAATAATTGTTTCATAATTAATTATTACCTAATAAGTTAACCATCAAAACACCA
>CAYNCC010000081.1:0-4598 GCA_964396035.1 uncultured Alphaproteobacteria bacterium | reverse complement strand
CTGTTAGGAGAGGAAGCAGAGATAGTCTATACAACAGAATTTGTAATGCGACATTCTGATGGTAACTGGAGACCTCGCACAGTTCTACGAGTAACCGCAATCAATGTTGACGGACAAGAGGTCGTTGGCAGAACCATAACAGGTCAATCATCTGGTGCGACTGCGATTGTTGAATCTTCCACTACATTTTTACAGGGAACAACATCGACTATAGAATTTTCCTTGTTTGATGTTGATGGGACATTTACCTCTGGTGAGATTGTTAAAGGAACGTCCACAACCAGAGATGTTGACATTCAATTTACGGTTGCGTCTATTCTTGCGAGTGCGACAGTAACTAATGATGGTGTGCTTTATGACGAGGAAGAACCCATTGTTGTAGAACTCACTGGAAACCAGTTTGCAGAAGCTAGGGTAGAGACCATTAAACGTGGTGGTGTGTCAGGGGTGATTGTAGATGATGTCGGTACTAATTATGATGTTGGTAATACATTAACATTTACCAGTTCATCAGCCGATACAGATGCAGAATTACCTAGTGGATTTGTTAGTGTTGTTGGTGGTGGTCTACGACAAGAATCAGGAACACTCGATGACTCTGACGTAACCACAGATAATATTATATTAGAAACCGCAGCTACTTTCTCATCCGAAGAGCCCTTTGACATAACACTAGAAACAAGTGATGAAGATTTTTTTATCGCAGATGGTTCCACTAGATCATTTAAGCTAACCAATCTCTCATCTCTGACAGATACGCTACGAGTTTTTGTTGATAATGTTTTGACTTTACCAACCGCAAAAAATGGAGATACAGTTTTTACAATAGTAGATCCATTTTTTATTGTTTTAAACGGAACAGATGAATCTTCAACCGATGCGGGCGATAATATTTTGTTAGAGGTTGATGATGCACCACAAACAGGTTCAGTTATTTTAGGTGAACAACAAGAATTATTATTTTCAAACTCACCAGTAGATTATACCCCAGCAAACGGAGCACAAATTAAAGTGTCTGGTGATAAAGTAAATCATCTTTTACTTGATGGTACTACCAGACGTTCTTTTATTATATTGGACGGAACAGATAGCAATAGAAGTAGTTTTGAAGAGAATCTTATTTTAAATCAAACTGATTCTAGTGGGTCAAATGAAGGTGATAACATTTTATTAGAAGATAGTGATGAGACTGATTTTGATAATGCTGGTAGTAGAGTTATAACAAATAACACCATTTTATTAAGAGATATAGCATCAACGAACACTGATGGGTTTATTTTAGAGGAAGATACTTTCAGTGGCTCAGAGAAAGGTTCAATACAAAGAGTGATTGTTTCTTCTCAGGGTACAGGTTTTATCGATCTACCAACGATCACCATTAACACTATACGTGGTTCTGGTGCAAAATTAATAGCAACAACGGATGACATAGGTGCAATAAGCTCGGTCAAGATTACTGAGCCAGGTTTAAATTATTCTGTTGCACCAGAATTAACACCAAGATCACATTTTGTTGTTAAAGATGTAACTGGAACTTTTGCGTCTGGTAATACGTTAATAACACATGAAGGAACAGTTAAAGGTTTTGATTCCTCAACACAAATACTAGATGCAGAATTTGAAGATGTGGTTCGTATTGATGCTGAACAAAGTGGCACAGATGTTGGTGTCGGTATTTTATTAGAAGAAACAACCTTTAATGTTGGTATCACATCTGGATTTTTATTAGAGGATGCAGACGTTACAGGTGTTGAAAATTTCATGATTTTAGATGCAACTGATCAACTAACTGGCAATCCTCCTGTTCAACGTCTGAAAGTAACAAAAGTAACTAATACTTTAAACACTATCGCAGAGTCAACAACTGATGCTAGATTGGGTTTAAACATATTTGCTATAGATGCGTTATACAACAAAGATGATTTTACTGGTACAGAGTTATCATTTTTTAGAACTGGAAAATATTATTTTGATTTAAGTGACCCATCTCTCTTTGGTGCAGAGGTTGGGGAAAATCATCAATTAGCTTTTGCAACTCTTGCTGACCGTTTTAATGGTGATGGAACAACAACATCGTTCACTCTTGGTTCCACTGTTGAAGCTGCTCCCATTGCGTTTGTTACGATTAGTAATACCTCTTTTGAAAATAATGTTAGAACCCACGCAGATGGATACACAACAAATTATACCACTAATGGAAATACTATTACTTTTACGACTGCACCATCTGTCGGAGACCATGTTATTGTATTTACAAAATACACCACTGGTGTAACCACCTCTGCAAAAAGATTTATTATAGGGGGTGGATACTATGATGATGATGGTGATGGAATCGCTGAGGATGGTAACGGTGCATTTATTCAAATAGAAGTTAAGAGAGATTTAGAGATACCCGAAAATGACACTCCAAACTTATATTACTACTGTGTGAATCATGGGCCAAGAATGGGTAATCTTGTTTCAGTTAGAAACATCGAACCATTTTTAAATGATGTTGGGGGTAGCATTTTATTAAATGGTGAGAGTATTGGGTCTAAACCACAGGGTATTTTACTGGAGGATGGTTCACAAGATGTATCAGGATTTGGTATCGCATTGAATGGCACTGATGCTAGTGGTTCAGATGCTGGAAGTAGAGTTCAACAAGAATCAGATGGGGGTGTTATATTATTAAATTTAGGTTCAGAACAAAACAGGGGTGTTAGTGTTCTTACATTGGAAGTACCAGATATCAGAAGAGGGTCGAGGTTGCAATTAAACGCAACAGATGGATCTGGAACTAATACTAGGGACAATATTGTTCTTGAAACAGGAACGGAAATCGCAGACCATATTGCGTTAGAACAGGGCACTGTAACAGAGTTCACTGTTCCATCCAGTGAGGATGTCTTTTTACTTGAAGGTGCGTTCATTGATGTACAACACGAAAACTCAAGAATAATATCTGAGGACATTGAAATAATTGAGAATAGGGGTGGTGTTATATTATTAGACGGAACTACTAACGGACTAGAGGGTGATAAGCTTATATCTGAATCATCTCAATTAGAATTACCAGTAATTGTGTTAGACGGAACGGATGCAAACTCTAGTGATGCTAACTCAAAACTGTTAGGAATAGAGAACGAAGGTTTTGAAGAAATAGTTCTGGACGGAGTAGACAGCTCATCAACCTTTGCTGGTGATAATATAATTTTAGAGACACCCATAGACTTTAGTAATAATGATGTTATCATCACTGACTCTGGTGGTGCATCTGCAACGATTGTTAAATCTGATAAGGCAACTCTTACAAGTGGTGTTGCAACTTCAACGGAACTTGCTGGTTCTTTTGTTGGTATCGAAAGTTTATTGGGTGAGGATCTAAACCGTATACAGGACTCTTATTATTACCAAGACTATTCGTATGAGATACAGGTTGGTGAATCACTTACAACATATTTGAACGAATTGAAGAAAGCGGTACACCCAACAGGATTCATACCTTTCGGTAAAGTATCAATTGCATCATCGGTATCTGCTGGAGTTGTAAACGCAGCTGCTGGTGTATCTGACTCTACCACAGAGACTAGATTCTCACCAATACTTGCATCTGTCCTTGAAACAATTTTTGATCAACTTCTACAAAGTAGATTACAGGTTACACCCACGACCTCTGGTATTGGACAGAGAGATGATCAGATAATACTAGAAACGGAAGGTGCGATACTTTATGAATCTGGTTCAGTAAATGCAGAAACTACTAATGCAGCCACTGAGGGTGGTGGACGAGTTATGGCAGAATCGTCACACGCTCCAAGTGCAGATGCAGATCGATTCCTTGCGAGACAGATTACAACAAAAGTATCTACACTACCAAATCCAAGAGTATCAAGAAACTTATTATTGTATCTCGCAAACAATCCATTCGGTAGTTCAGACTCAGTGCAACTAGAAACTGCAACCGCAAACAATACATCACATCTTGTTCTTGATGGAGAGATACCACTCGCACAAGAGACCACTTTTATAATATTAGAGTCTGGTGAAACTGTTTTACTTGAACCTTTTGATGGGTCAGCTAGTAAGATGATTGCAGAGATGGATCAATTTGCGTTCCCACTTGGATTTAAAGTGCATGAGAATGAAAGGGTAATCCTAGAAGATGATAGGGAATATACAGAAACAATACCTCTATCAGAGATAGGTACTTTTAGATTTGAGGATATTCTACAAATAGACAATATCATCTCAGATGAAAATGCTGTTGACCAAGACAATGCAAACGCAGTTGAGAACACTGGTATTCTCATGGAAAACTTTGGTCAACTTCTTCTTGATGGAACAGATAGTTCGTCAAGTAATGCTGGAAGTTATGTTGCACAGGAAACAACAAAAAATAATAGGATAACTTTAGATGAATCTGGCTCACTTATCGTTGAGGACTTCTCTACTTTTTCTGTTATAGAAAATCTCATATCAGAAAGTGCCCTTGAGGAAACAATAGTATTAGAAGATTTTTTTAACCCAAGAAACACTTTTGGTATCAGATTAGAACAGGACTCATACAATGAAGATGTCATATTATTAGATGGTACAGATGCAAATTCTACAGA
>CAYNCC010000080.1:0-4621 GCA_964396035.1 uncultured Alphaproteobacteria bacterium | reverse complement strand
AATGGCAGGTTTCCTGACTTATAAATCATCACTAAAAATTAACCTTCCCAGAAGTTCTGGTGGATTAAAACAACTTTTAGCTCATTAACTACAGTTGCGGGGACAGTGCATGAATTTAACATGCTTCCCTTTTACCCTATCGGGCACCATCTAAATAAATTATAATTAAAAAAAAAAATAAATCAAATTTGCAAAAAAAAATTATAATTATTTCTTTATGATTAAATCGGTTTGTATTTTCTGTGGCTCATCTTCAACTCAAGGAAAAAAAAGTTCTTTTAAAAAAGAACATGGAAAAATAGCTAAAAATATTGGAAAAGAATTAGCATTAAGAAAAATTAAAATAGTTTATGGTGGAGCAAAAGTTGGTTTAATGGGTATTATGGCGGATGAGGCATTGAAAAATAAAGGAAAAGTTATTGGTGTCGCAATGAAATCATTTAAAGCCTGGGGAGTTCTACATCAAAAAATATCGAAAATGTATTTGACTGATACATTACAAAAAAGGAAAGAATTAATGTATAAAAAATCAGATGCATTTATTGCATTACCAGGCGGAATTGGCACTATAGATGAAGTGTTTGAAGTTATTGCAACTAATATATTAACTAAATCATTTAAACCATTAATTATACTTAATTATAATAGATTCTGGAATAAGCTAATAGAATTAATAAATATTAATATCAAACAAAAATATTCAAAAAAAAAAATTAAAGACAATATAAAGATAACAACATCAATAAACAAAATATTTGCTATTTTAGATAGTAAATAAATCTAATTATGAGCAAAATAAAAGTTGAAAATCCAGTTGTAGACATAGATGGCGATGAAATGACTCGTGTCATGTGGGATATGATAAAAAAAGAATTAATTCTTCCTTATATTGATATTGATATAAAGTACTATGATCTAAG
This sequence comes from uncultured Alphaproteobacteria bacterium, assembly GCA_964396035.1. Lineage (GTDB taxonomy): Bacteria > Pseudomonadota > Alphaproteobacteria > CAYNCC01. Next base: position 3,701 of record CAYNCC010000080.1, on the reverse strand, counting down.
TATTGAAAATAGAGATAAAACAAACGATCAAATTACTATAGATGCAGCAAATGCAATTCAAAAATATGGGGTTGGAATAAAATGTGCAACTATAACACCTGACGAATCAAGAGTTAAAGAATTTAATTTAAAAAAAATGTGGTTATCGCCAAATGGCACTATCAGAAATATTTTAGGAGGAACAGTTTTTAGAGAACCAATAATGTGTCCTAATATACCAAGAATAATTTCTAATTGGAAAAAACCTATTATAATTGGCAGACATGCCTTTGGTGATCAATATAGAGCCACTGATTTTAAAATACCAGGGCCAGGAAAATTAAGTATTAAATTTGAACCAAAAGATAAAAAAGAAAATATTGAACATAAAGTTTATGACTTTGAAGGACCAGGCATTGCAATGAGTATGTATAATCTAGATAATTCAATTAAAGGCTTTGCAAGATCTTGTTTTAATTACGGTTTAGATTCTAAGCTTCCAGTTTTTGTATCAACAAAAAACACTATTTTAAAAAAATACGATGGAAGATTTAAAAACATATTTGAAGAAATTTATAACAAAGAATATAAAAAAGAATTTGATAAATTAGGACTAACTTTCGAACATAGATTAATTGATGATATGGTTGCATATGTCCTTAAAACTGAAGGAGGATTTGTTTGGGCATGTAAAAATTATGACGGTGATGTTCAATCTGATACTATTGCACAAGGCTATGGATCATTAGGTTTAATGAGTTCTGTTTTAATGACATCTGATGGTAAAACGATTGAAGCTGAAGCAGCTCATGGAACAGTGACAAGACATTTTCGTCAATATCAAAAAGGGCAAGATACATCAACAAACCCTATAGCATCCATTTTTGCTTGGACAAAAGGCCTATATTATAGAGGTAAATTTGACAGTAATAATAAATTACAAAAATTTAGCAAAAAAATTGAAAAAACTTGTATAGATGTTGTTGCATCTGGTAAAATGACTAAGGATTTAGCTTTATTGGTTGGGAAAAAAACTAAATGGCTAAATACAAAAGACTTTATTAAATCAATTAAAAATAATTTAACTTAAATTTGTAACAAAAGTTAAAGATCTAGAAATAAAAAAAATTAAAAAGATTTTATTATATTTATAACAAGTGAATAAGTTGATGGAATTTTTTTTATATTCGAACCTCCTCCAGATCTTGCAAAATCTGGTCTTCCTCCTCCTCCTTTATCACCAAGAGACCTAGAAATTTTTTGAGCAATATTAATAGCATTAACTTTTGAACTAAGATCATCAGTGACCCCAACAGCAATAGAAATATTTTTTTCATAAACACTAAATAAAACTATTACTCCACTTTCTATTTCAATTTTTAATTTATCAATAAGGTTTGGAATATTTTTTGGTGAAAAATCTAAAATTGTTCTAAAATAATATTTAATTGAGTTTTCTTTACCCTCTACTATAGTATTTTTTGATGGGTCACTTAAAGAGTCAGTTTTTTTTTCTTCTAATTTTTTTTTATTTTTTTCATTTTCTTTTTCTTTTTCTTTTATTAAATATATTTTTTTTTAATTTAATATATCTTTTCCGCACAACGCCTCAATTCTTCTAATTCCAGATGCAACTGAAGATTCTCTAATTATTTTAATATTATCAATTTCTTTTGTTTTGTTAACATGAGTTCCGCCGCAAAGTTCCATAGAAAAAACAGAATTATTTTCCTTTTTTCCCATAGAAACAACTCTTACTTCATCTTCATATTTTTCACCGAAAAGCGCAGTTGCTCCTAATTTAACAGCTTTTTTATACTGCATAACAGAAATACGTACATTGTCATTTTGTTTTATAATTTTATTTGTAGTATCTTCTATATTTTTTATATCCTCTTCGTTTAACTGTTTAGAATGGCTAAAATCAAAACGAAGTCTGTCAGAACTTACTAAAGATCCTTTTTGAGCAACGTGAGGACCAAGTATCTGTTTTAATGAAGCATGAAGTAAATGTGTTGCTGAATGATAGACTTTAACATTATCTCTTTTTTTCTTATTTACACTTAAATTTATTGTATCGTTTTTATTAAAATGACCTTTTGTGACATGTCCAAAATGTAAAAATATTTTTAAAATCTTTTTAGTATCTAAAACTTTAAATTCATTATTGGTAAATTTAATTATCCCTTTGTCACCAATTTGACCTCCTGACTCACCATAAAAAGGAGTTTGATTTGTAATAATAATCGCTTCATCATTTTTTTTTATTTTATTTATAGATTTATTATTTTTTATAATTTGAATTATTTTTGCTTGAGCATTTAAATTTTCATATCCAACAAAGTCTGTAGGTCCATATTTTTCAAAAATATCAAACCATATTTTGTCAGTTTTTGAATCTCCTGAACCTTTCCAAGCAGATCTTGCTTTATTTCTTTGCTCATCCATTTGCTTATCAAATGTTTTTAAATCAACGTTGATATTTGTTTCTTTTAAAATATCTTGTGTCAAATCTAAAGGAAACCCATAAGTGTCATATAACAAAAATGCTGTATTACCAGACAATTTTTTATTTTTTGTTTTTTTTATTTCTTCATTTAAAATTTTCAATCCTTTATCTAAAGTTTCTTTAAATCTTATTTCCTCATTTTTTAAAGTTTCTGTTATTAATGTCTCAGCTCTTTTCAATTCAGGAAATATCCCTCCCATTTCTTTAATTATTAATGGAGCCAACTGATAAAATATAGGTTCTTCACATCCAAGAATATGTGCATGACGCATTCCTCTTCTCATTATTCTTCTTAAGACATAGCCTCTTCCTTCATTTGATGGCAAAACTCCATCGGAAATTAAATGACAAGAAGATCTGATATGATCAGCTATTATTCTGTGGCTTATGTTCTTACTATTATTGTTTTCTGACTTAGATAATTTGGCAATTAAATTTATAATTTCTTTAAATATGTCTGTTTGATAATTGTCATTAGTGTTTTGTAATAAAGCAGTAATTCTTTCAAGTCCCATACCAGTATCTACACTTTTTTTTGGTAAGTTATTTCTTTTATTACTATCTATTTGATTAAATTCCATAAATACTAAATTCCATATTTCAACATATCTGTGGCCAGTAATTCCCTTAGATGATATGGACCCCTCATACTTACTTCCATAATCATAAAAAATTTCAGTACAAGGACCACATGGACCGGTTTCACCCATTGACCAAAAATTATCCTTAGATTTAACAGAAATTATTTTTTTATCACTAAAACCAGTTATTTTTTTCCATATATTCTTTGCATCTAAATCTTCTGAAAAAACTGTAATTAATAAATTGTTTTTATCAATTTGGAATTCTTTAGTTAATAAATCCCAAGCATAAAAGATTGCATCATCTTTGAAATAATCACCAAAAGAAAAGTTTCCTAACATTTCGAAAAATGTATGATGACGTAAAGTGTGTCCAACATTTTCAAGATCATTATGTTTACCACCTGCACGTAAACATTTTTGAGAAGTTACAGCTCTTTTTAATTTATTTTTTTCAATACCAGTTAAAATATTTTTAAACTGTACCATTCCAGCGTTAGTAAATAGTAAAGTCGGATCATTCTCAGGAATAAGTGAGCTTGAATTTATGATTTCATGATTGTGTTTTCTAAAGTAATCTAAGAACTTTTTTCTAATTAAACTGCTTGGATACATAACTTATATTTAAGAAT
>CAYNCC010000079.1:0-4976 GCA_964396035.1 uncultured Alphaproteobacteria bacterium | reverse complement strand
TCCCAAGCTCTGGAAATGGCTTTTTTAACTGCTGAAGCTTTAAAAAGAATAAGAGAAGAAAAAAACACGCAAAAAAACAATATTATTGCTAATAATTAATAATTGTAATTATAATTTTTTAAAAGTTACAATTAATGAAAACATCTAATAAAATAGAATACATCAAGAATTGGATTTTTAAGTATTGCACATCAATGCCTAAAGCTGCAACCTCTCTTGTAGTAGGTGTTTCAGGAGGAATTGATTCTTCTGTTGTAAGCACTTTATGTGCTATGACAAAAATAAAAACTTTTGCAGTTTCAATGCCTATAAAGCAAAATCAAGAGCAACATACTTTAAGTTTAAAACATCAACAATGGTTGAAAAAAAACTATAAAAATATTGCAACACCAGTTATTTCGCTTGATAATGTTTTTAAAGACTTTCAGGTTACTTTATCGCAGTTTGATAGCCAACTCGGCTTTGCTAATCTACGTTCAAGACTGCGCATGACTGCATTGTATCAAATAGCACAAAGTAATAATGGTATTGTCGTAGGAACAGGAAATAAAATTGAAGATTTTGGGATTGGATTTTATACAAAGTATGGTGATGGAGGTGTTGATATAGCACCAATTGCAGATTGTACAAAAAGTGATATATGGGAAATGGGCAAAGAATTAAATATTCTTGAAGATATAATAAATGCAAAACCAACCGATGGTCTTTGGGATGATGATCGTACTGACGAACATCAATTAGGTATGTCATATAAACAATTAGAAGAAGCTATGGAGAATCCTAATAGTAAATACCATAAAAAATATTTAGAAATTAGAAAAATTAATATACATAAAATGAAACCCATTCCATTTTGTAAGATAAAAAAATAAATGAAAAACAAACATATATATATTTATGACAGCACTCTTAGAGATGGAGCGCAAACCAAGGGCGTTGATTTTAGTTTAAGTGATAAAATAGCTATTGCAAAAATTTTAGATAAATTTGGTTTAGATTATATAGAAGGAGGATGGCCTGGAGCAAATAATACTGATAGTGAATTTTTTAAAAAATCTCCAAAATTAAAGAATTCTTCATTAGTCTCTTTTGGAATGACATATAAGAATTCTGATACCTTAAAAAAGAATTTTAATGAACTTAAAAAAAAATTTAAAACTCAAACAGTATGTATAGTTGGAAAAACATGGGATTTTCAAGTAAAAAAAGCATTAAATATTTCAGAAAAAGAGAATTTAGACATTATTAAAAAGAATATTGAGACTGCATCAAGATATTTTAAAGAAGTTTTATTTGATGCAGAACATTTTTTTGATGGTTATAAATCAAAGAAAGAATATGCAATTAAATGTATAAAATTAGCAAATGACTCTGGGGCTAGATGGACAGTTCTTTGTGACACTAATGGTGGCACTTTACCTAATGAAGTAGAAGAAATAGTAAAGGAGGTTTCATTGTATATTCCGACAAGTAAATTAGGCATTCACTGTCATAATGATACAGAAAATGCTGTTGCAAATTCATTAGCTGCTATACGCTCAGGAGTTAGTCAAGTTCAAGGTACTTTTAATGGTTTAGGTGAAAGATGTGGTAATGCCAATCTAACATCTATAATACCTACTTTAATTTTAAAAATGGGTATGAATACATCAATATCTAAGGAAAAATTGAGAAATTTAACCGACATATCAAAATTCATTAACGAAAGATTACTTAGAAAAAATAATCCATCTTTGCCTTATGTCGGGGAATCTGCGTTTGCACATAAAGGGGGATTGCACGGATCAGGAATTCAAAAACATTCGAAAACTTATGAACATATAGAGCCAGAAATAGTTGGCAACAAAAGAAATGTAGTAGTATCTGATCAATCAGGTAAATCAAATTTATCTATTAAACTTAAAGAACTCGGATTTAATATAAAAAGAAATAAGTTAGATTATTTGATTAAAAAATTAAAAAAAAAAGAATTTGACGGTTACTCTTATGATGGAGCAGAGGCTAGTTTTGAACTTTTTATAATAAATGAGTTATCAAAGATACCTGAATATTTTAAATTAAAATCTTTTCAAGTTATTAATGAATTTAAAGAACTTAAGGATAGCTTGAAAAAGAATAATGCTGCAAAAGCAAGCGTGATTGTGCAAGTTAGAAAAAGAGAATTTGCATCAAATTCTATTGGTAATGGACCTGTAAATGCTTTAGATAATGCTTTAAGAAGTGTTTTAATTAAATCTTATCCTATTTTGAAAAAAATGAATTTAATAGATTATAAGGTTAGGATTCTTACACCAGATAAAGGAACAGAAGCAATTACTAGAGTAATTATTGAAAGTTCAGATGGTAAAAATAATAGTTGGTCAACTGTTGGGGTTTCTTCAAACGTTATTAATGCTTCTTATCTTGCTTTAAAAGATAGTATTACTTATAAATTAATTAAATCAAAAATAAAACCAGCATTAAATTAATTTTGTTTTGAGAAAAGAAAAAAATATCAATCCATATATTATTTTAATAGAACCGCAATTAGATGAAAATATAGGAGCTGTAGCAAGAGCTATGCTTAATTTTGAGTTTTGCAATCTTCGTTTAGTAAAAAAAAAGTGGTCAGTAAATAAAAAATCTTCAAGAATGTCAGCTGGTGCGGAAATTATATTAAAAAATACAAAAGTTTTTCAAGATTTAAAAGATGCAAGTAAAGATTTACATTATTTATATGCCACAACAAATAGGAAGCGATCACTAAATTTGCCAGTTTTTAATTTAAAAAAAGGAATTAAAGAAATGAATAAAATTAAAAACAAGAGAATAGGAATTGTTTTTGGTCCTGAGAGAAGTGGTATTAATAATGATGATATTTCTCTATGCGATAAAATTATAAATATTCCTTTAAATAAGAAATTTAATTCTCTTAATTTATCCCAAAGTGTTTTATTAATAGTTTACGAGTGGTTTAATAGAAGGAATAACAAGAATATAAGGCCCATTAATAGAAAAGCATTAAAATCTGAATTGTTTAATTTTTTCAATATCTTAGAAGATTCATTAGAGAATAAATCTTTTTTTAGAGTAAAACAGAAGAAAAAAATAATGTTAAGAAATATTAAAACTATATTTGAAAAAGCCAATTTAACTGAAAAAGAAATTAATATTTTGTTAGGTATTATAAAAGTATTAAAAAAATAAAAATATTCTAAATAATTGACATTTCGACTTTTTTTTAATACTTCTATTATTCAAATTAATATGAATATAAGAAAGAAACCAAAATATAAAGTAGATAGGAGATTGGGTGTAAATTTATGGGGAAGACCTAAGAGCCCATTTAATAAAAGAGAAACAACTCCAGGAGAACACGGACAAAAAAGAAGGGATCCTTCAGGATATGCTTTACAATTAATAGCTAAGCAAAAATTAAAAAAATATTATGGCAATATAACTGAAAGACAATTTAAGAATTATTACAAAGAAGCATTTACAAAAAAAGGTGACACAGGAGAAATATTAATAGAATTACTAGAAAGAAGATTAGATGCAGTTTTATACAGAATGAAATTTTCTTTAACAGTTTTTTCTTCAAGACAATTTGTTTCCCATGGCCATATAAATGTAAATGGAAAAAGAATAAATATCCCATCTTACAGAGTAAATGATGGAGATGAAATTTCTTTAAATGATAAATCAAAACAAATTCCTTCTGTGATTTTAGCTGTTCAATCAAAAGATAGAGATGTCCCAGAATATTTAACAGTTGATTATGTTAAAATGAAAGGAACTTTTGTTAAAGGTCCAAAATTAAAAGATGTTCCCTACCCTGTTGAGATGGAGCCTAATTTAGTTGTTGAGTTCTATTCTAGATAGAATTAGATTTTGACATCAATACCTTTAGTATTGAATAATTCTAACAATTCGCCACTTTCGTACATTTCTTTAACAATATCACAACCTCCTATAAATTCTCCTTTTACGTATAGTTGTGGAAATGTTGGCCAATTTGTAAATTTTTTCATATTTTCTTTAAATTCATTATCATTTAATACATCAATATCTAAAAAGTTTAGATTCATTTTATTTAAGATTTGAACAACTAGAGCAGAAAAACCACAACCAGGCGTGTCTTTTGTTCCTTTCATAAATAAAACTATATCGTTAGTTTTTATATATTCTCTTGCTTCATCAATTGTTTGAATATTTTCTTTCATTTTTTTTCTATTGTTTTAATAGTTAAAGCATGTAATTCTTCTTTCAGCTCTTCACTAAGTGCATTATATACCATTTTATGCTGTTCCAATCTATTTTTTCCATTAAATTCTTTTGAAATAATTTCTGCTGAAAAATGATTACTATCTCCAACAAGATCTTTAATAGTTACTTCTGCATCAGGAATATTCTTTTTTATTATTTCTTCAATATCTTTAACATTCATTGCCATATTAATTATTTATATAATTTAAAAAATTATTTTCAAAATTATTTTTTAATTCATTTAATTTAATTATTTGATTATTAATATTTAAGTAATTTCTTTTTGTTATTCCAATTTTAAATAAACTTACTTTATTTTTTTTTGCCAATTCTTTTACTTTTTCTTCATTATTAGTAATTACAATATAATTACCAGCATCTTCACCAAATAATATTTTGTAAAATTTTTTATCATTAGTAGAGTTATTTACAAAACTTTCTTCAACCTCAGCTCCAAATTCTTTATTAATTAACATTTTTAATAAAGATATAATTGTTCCTCCACTTGAAACATCATTACAGCATTTTATTACATTATTTTTAAATAAATTTAAAACGAAGTTTCCATTTTTTATTTCTTCATTGTAGTTTATTGGTGGAGGCGGCCCGAGATTTTTGTTATTTTTTAAAATAATTCTTTCTAAAAAACTTGAGCATGAAACATTACTTGTTTTTCTTCCAATTAAATAAATTTTATCATTTTCTTTTATCAAACTTTTTTTATTTCTAGA
>CAYNCC010000078.1:0-5023 GCA_964396035.1 uncultured Alphaproteobacteria bacterium | reverse complement strand
AGCCCTGGAGGCCAAGCACCCTATAGGTTTCCGACCAGCGCCGATCATTACAGATGGCCATGCCCATCACCCCGCCAAAGCCGGCGAACACCTTGAAAGTGTCGCCCGGCTCGAAGTAGTAGCGCTCCAGATGCTGGAAGGCCCGCCACGGTTCGTGATCCTCGTGACCGGGCAGGTGGACCTTGCGGTAGTGGCCTACTACCCGGCCATCCTGTTCGACGAGGATCACCGTGTTGTGGCGGTGGCCGTCGGGGGTCAACTCGGCATAGCCGAGGTTAAAACCCACTCCGAGGCGGGCCGCCTCGTCAAACAGGGGCTGAGTCTCGGGGCCGGGCATCTCGGTTTCAAAGAAGTGGTCGAACTCAGCGATGTCGGCCGACCACCACCGGGGGAAGAAGGTGGTAAGCGTCAGTTCGGGAAACACCACAAGATCACAGTCCGCGTCGGCCCCCTGGCGGAGTAAAACCAAGAGGCGTTCCACCACCTCGGTGCGGGTGTGGTCTCTTTGGATGGGACCCATCTGAGCCGCGCCGACAGTCAGGGTACGGCTCATGGCATTGCCTCCGAATCGAGATCAGCTCGGTCCAGGGCCAGCAGGGTCTGAAGTAGGACGTCGCAACCAGCAACCAGGTCCACAGGATCGGTGTGCTCGGCCGGGTTATGGCTGACGCCACCACGACTGGGGACAAAGATCATGCCGGTCGGGCAGACCCGGGCCAGCATCTGTGCATCGTGGCCAGCACCCGAGGGAAGACTCTGGACGGTGTGGCCCAGGCGGTCGGCTACTGCCCCCACGGTCTCGACCACCCGGGGGTCGAAATCCACCGGCTCAAAGCGGGCCAGGGTCCGATCGCTGATACTGACCCCTTCTGAGGAAGCCAGGTCGGCCACAAAGGAAGCCAGGTCCTCTTCGGCGGCCACCAGTCGGTCTTCGTCGGTGTTGCGAAGGTCAACGGTCAGGGTGGCCGAACCGGCCCCCACGTTGACCAGGTCCGGGTGTAGGCCGAGGCGGCCGACGGTGGCCACTTGCCGGTCACCCATCGACAGGGCGAGGAAGCGGACGTGGGCAGCTATTGCGGCTGCGGCGTAACCGGCGTCGTGACGGAGGTGCATGGGAGTCGTACCGGCATGATTGGACTGGCCTTCGATGGTGAACTCGGTCCAGGAGATTCCCTGCACTCCGGTCACCGCGCCGATGGTGGTCCCCTCAGCCTCGAGAACCGGCCCCTGCTCGATATGGAGTTCGACGAAGGTCCGGGGGGCCGGGCCGGGGCATGGGGCGACGCCCCGGTAGCCGATTCGCTCGAGTTCGTCGCCGACCACTGCACCATCGATACCGGGGATGTCCAGGGCCTCTTCGAGGCCCAGGCCGCCCACGTAGACCAGGCTGCCCAGCATGTCAGGCGGGAACCGGGAGCCTTCCTCGTCAGTGAAGAAGGCGACCGCCAACGGGTGTTCGGTCTCAACGCCGTTCTCGGCAAGCGTCTCAATGACCTCCAGCCCAGCCAGGACACCCAGGTTGCCGTCGTAGCGCCCGCCAGTTCGGACGGTGTCGATGTGACTACCCGTCATGGTCGGCGGGCCTTCGAGGCGGCCCGGGCGTACCGCGACCACATTGCCGATCCCGTCGATGGTGATCTCAAGGCCGAGGTCCCGCATCCAGGCAACCACCAGGTCCCGCCCTAGTCGGTCCTCTTCAGTAAGGGCCAAGCGGCAGGAGCCACCGCCCTCGATAGGGCCAATAGTGGCCAGTTCTCCGATCCGGCGGAGAAGACGGTGACCGTCGGTGCGCAGCCCGGCAGTCACGACGGGTTCTCCCCGGAAAGACGTTGGCCTGTTCCGCCGCGGAAGGCGATATCGGCGGGCCGGATAGGCACTCGGGGAAGGTGGAGGCCGGTAGCCCGTCGGACGGCGGCAGCTACTGCAGCAGTGGAGCTGATGGTCGGGGGCTCACCTACCCCCTTGGCTCCGAAGGGTGCCCCGGGTTCGGGCTGTTCGATCATGGCAGCGATCTCCACCGGTGGCATATCCAAAGCTGTGGGAAGCAGATAGTCGGTGAACGACGGGTTCAGGATCCGACCCTCGGCGACCTGGAGTTCCTCGAGGACGGCCAGGCCGATCCCCTGAGCAGCCCCGCCCTCCAACTGTCCGACTACCTGAAGGGGGTTGAGCACCCGGCCCACGTCCTGGGAGGTGGTGAGTTCCACCACCTTGACCAGACCTAAGTCGACGTCGACATCAACGATGGCCCGGTGGGCGGAGAAGGCGAACGAGACGTGGGCGTCACCCTGTCCGTCGTCGTCAAGGGCCACGGTGGGGGCATGCCTGTAGACCTCCTCGGCCTCCACCGGCCGAGCCGTCGCCTCGGCCAGGTCCATTTCGAAGGCTCCTGACAGGGAGGCCACCCGCCCGTCAACCAGCACTAGATCACCGACAGGAACGCCGTGAGCGGCGGCCACCCGATCCAGTAGCTGGTCCCGGACTGCCTCACAGGCCGCCTGGACCGCTCCGCCGGACATCCAGGTCTGGCGACTGGCCGAGGTGGATCCGGCTGAGTCGATGGTTGCGGTGGAGACGGGAGCGAGAACCACCTCGTCAACACCGAGTACCTCGTGGGCGATCTGGTGGGCCAGAGTCACAAACCCTTGGCCTACCTCGGCACAGGCGGAGGTGATGGTGGCCACGCCGTCGGCCAGCCGACAGGCCGCGGTGCTGTAGTCATCAAAGCCCTCGGAGAACATGAGGTTCTTGAACCCGACGGCTAGGGCCTCCCCCCGCACTACGTGCTCCACGTCGGCGGTCCGTCCGGCGCCCCCGGGTCGACTCATGGAGTTGTCCGACCGGGCAGCTGCCGAGGGGTGGTCGGCGCAAGAACGGATCACCTCGGCGACTGGGGCGGTGCCGGTGATCCGCTGGCCGGTGATGATCCTGTCGCCGGGTTTGAGGGCGTTGGTCAGCCGCAGCTCGACCGGGTCAACGCCCAGTGCATCTGCAAGACGATCCATTTGGGCCTCGTGGGCAAAGCAGGCTTGGACGCAACCAAAACCCCGCATAGCCCCGCACGGTGGGTTGTTGGTGCGCACAGCCACGCCCTCTATCTGTGCGCTGTCCACCCGGTAGGGGCCGACGGAGAAGCAGGTGGCGTTGGCCAATACCGCGCTGCTGGTCGAGGCGTAGGCTCCGCCGTCGAAGAGCAACCGGGCTTCGACACGCCCCAGAGTTCCGTCAGCGCGGGCGTGGTGGCGATACCACATGCGGGCCGGGTGGCGGTGAACGTGGCCGTGAAAACTCTCGGTTCTGGAGTAGGACATCTTGACCGGACGGCCGGTTTGAAGTGCCAATAGACAGAGGTGGACGTGCATGCTTATGTCCTCCCGGGCGCCAAAGGCTCCCCCGACCCCGGCCAGAGTGAGTCGCACTGCTTCGGGCTCAAGGCCCAGGCAGGCCGCCACCTGGTCGCGGTCGGCGTGCAGCCACTGGGTCGAGACGTACAGGTCGACCCCACCTCGATCGTCGGGGACGGCCAAGCCGGACTCTGTACCCAGCGGAGCCTGGTCCTGCATGCCGACTTCGTAGGTCCCTTCGACCACCACATCGCCGACGGCCTCCTGGGCGCCGTGGCGGAGTTCGATTCGGCGGATCAGGTTTCCGTCGGGATGGATGGGCGGGGCTTCCTCGGCGAGCTCTGGGTCGACTAGGGGTTTGAGCTTCGAGTAGTCGACGACGATGGCGTCGAGAGCACGGCGTACGGTGTCGGGGTGGTCGGCGGCCACTACCGCTACCGGCTCACCCTGGTAGCGGGCTACCCCGTCAGCCAGCACCGGCTGGTCGGGGTGTTCGAGGCCGTAGTGGAGGGAGCCGGGCACGTCCTCCCATGTGAGTGCGGCGTGGACACCGGTCATGGCCAGTGCCCGCGAAACGTCCACCGAGAGGATCCGGGCCGACGGATGGGGCGATCGGAGGGTTCCGCCCCAGAGCATGCCAGCCTGCCGGAAGTCACCGGAGAAGGCGAAGTCCCCAGTGACCTTGGGGATCCCGTCCGGACGCGGGGCGTTATCCCCGACCCGGGCGGTCCGATCGATCACCTGAGGAGTGGTCACAATGCTCATCGGGCCACCGTCTGATTTTCGTTTCCGCGGCGGACCGCTGCAGCCAACTGAACCGCCGCAAGGATTCGGCCGTAGCCGGTGCACCGACAGAGGTTCCCGCTGATCGCCTCCTGGACAGTGAGTTCCTCCGGGTCAGGGTGGTCGTCTAACAGTCGGTCGATAGCCACCAGCAGCCCGGGGGTGCAGAACCCGCACTGCACGGCGCCGGCGTCGATAAAGGCCTGTTGCACGTCGGCTAGTTCACCTTCGGCTGCCAGACCTTCGATGGTGGTGATCCGCCGGCCGGCGGCCGAGGCGGCCAACACGAGGCAGCTGCAGACGATCTGGTCGTCGAGACGAACGGTGCAGGACCCGCATTCTCCCTCTTCGCAGGCGTTCTTGGAGCCGGGGAGTCCAAGGCGTTCACGGAGCACCCATAGGAGGCTCTCCTCGATCCGGCCGTCGACCACCGGGTGGTCAACGCCGTTGATGCGCAGTACGTACGGTTCGACGGTCACCGGTTATCTTCCTCAAAGCAGCGGATCAGGGCCCGGCGGGCTAGGACCCCTAGGGCGTGGCGACGGTAGGCGGCGCTCCCCCGGTGGTCGTCGATGGGCGAGGCTGCAGTGACCACTAGGTCGGCGAACCGATCTACGGTTGCGGCCCCTGGGAGAACCTGACCGTCCCAGTCGATGAGCCCGTTTATGAATGCCTCGGCTTCGGTTGCCCGTCCCGGAACTGGTGACACCGCCCCGAGTCCTACCCGTACCTGGTGAGCGCTCAGGTCGACGACCATGGCCAGAGACACCACCGAGATCACCATGGCATTGCGGGTACCGACCTTGAGGAATTCCTGGGGGCCGTCAGCCACTGGTACCCGAATCGCTTCGATCAACTCACCGGGACGAAGGTCGTTGCACTTAACGCCAGTGATG
>CAYNCC010000077.1:141-5095 GCA_964396035.1 uncultured Alphaproteobacteria bacterium | reverse complement strand
TATGCAAAACATGTTACAGAAGCTGATGAGTCTATTTTTATAGGTCAAGCACCTGCAAAAGATAGTTATCTTTCAATAGATAAAATAATTGAAGCTGCAGAAAAAACTAATTCAGATGCTATACATCCAGGTTATGGTTTTTTGTCAGAGAATTCTTTTTTTGTTAAGAAACTAGCAAAAACAAGAATTAAATTTATTGGACCAAATATAGATGCTATTAAAATTATGGGAGATAAAATTCAGTCAAAAAATATTGCAGAAAAAGCTAAAGTTAATACCATACCAGGTTTTAATGACGTAGTTAAAGATTATAAACATGCAATAAAGATTTCAAAAGATATTGGTTTTCCTGTCATGATTAAAGCATCAGCTGGTGGTGGTGGAAAAGGTATGAGAATAGTCAAGAGTGAAAATGAAATGCAAGATGCTTTTTCTTTAGCATCTAGTGAAGCAAAATCAAGTTTTTCTGATGATAGAATTTTTATTGAAAAGTACGTAGAAAAACCAAGACATATAGAAATACAAATTTTAGCTGATAAATATGGCAATGTAATTCATTTAGGTGAAAGAGAATGTTCAATACAAAGGAGACATCAAAAAATAATAGAAGAAGCCCCAAGTTCAATTATTACAAAAAAATTGAGAGAAGAAATGGGGAGACAAGCAATATCTTTAGCCAAAGAAGTTAAATATGAGTCTGCTGGAACAGTGGAGTTTATAGTTGATCAAAAAAACAATTTTTTCTTTTTAGAAATGAATACTCGTCTTCAAGTTGAGCATCCAGTGACAGAAGAAATAACAGGTATTGACCTAGTAAAGCAAATGATAAAAGTTGCAGCAGGAGATAAACTAAATATAAATCAACAAGATATTAAATTTAATGGATGGGCAATTGAAGCAAGAATATATTCTGAAGATCCAAATAGAAATTTCTTACCATCAACAGGAAGAGTTAAAAAATATATACTCCCTGAATTAGATAAGAACATTAGATTAGATTCAGGCATAGACGAAGGTTCCGATATCGGCATAGATTACGATCCAATGCTAGCCAAACTTATTGTTAAGGAAAGAAATAGAAAACTTTGCATAAAAAAAATGATACATGCACTTAATACTTTTATTTTAAGAGGTTTTAATAATAATATTAAATTTTTAATTTCTATTTTTAATTCAAAAAATTTTATAAATGGAGACATTCATACTGGCTTATTAGATCTAGTTTATAAAGATGGCTATAACACACCATCAGCAAATAAAGATTTAATAAAAAATATTATATTGCCAACTGCTTCTTATGTTGGTTACACTATTTTAAAAAAAACAAATACAAATTTTAAAGAAAATAAAAAAGAAAGAACATTTTGTCTTACTTTAAATAAAAAAACTTTTAATTTAAGAATTAAATTTAAGAATACATTTAGAGTTTTTTACAAGAAGAAAATCTATAATGTTAAAAGTTCTTGGATTCCTTATGAAAACTTAATTAAAATTAAAATTAATAAAAATGAATATTTAATTCAATTTGATTTAGAAAAAGATTTCTTTTCTCTTACATACTTAGACTATGTATTCAATTGTACCTTTTTAGACAAGTTTACTGCTAAGTTTAATAATTATATGCTTGAGGAAGATGAACAAGATCTTTCGCAATTTTTATTGGCCCCTATGCCTGGTAAAATTGTCTCAATAAATGTTAAAGAGGGGCAAAAAATTAAATCTGGAGAAAACATTTTAGTTCTAGAAGCAATGAAAATGGAAAACATGATTACATCAGTTAAGGACGCTACTATAAAGAAAATAAATATTAAAAAAGGCGAGGCTGTTGAGGTTGACCAAATATTGATTGAATTTAATAAATAATTATAGTTTGAAAATTAAAAAAGTTCATATTTTTATATCAGGAAGAGTCCAAGGAGTCTCTTATAGATGGTGGTTTCAGAAGGAAGCAAATAAAAAAAAATTGATAGGTTGGGTAAGAAATATAACGAGTAATAGAGTAGAAGCAGAAATTATTGGAAAAGAGAGTGAAATAAATGAAATGATTAAATTATGTGAAAAAGGACCAGAACTAGCAAATGTAACTAGTGTTTTAATTGATCCAATTGAAAAATTAAGTGAAGTTGATTCAGAGATAAAAGATATAAAAATACTTAAAACAGTCTAAGATATTAAATAATTTATAAAATTCCGTTTTTTTTTGAGCGGCCGTGGCGGAATTGGTAGACGCGCAGCGTTGAGGGCGCTGTGGGAGAAATCCTGTGGAAGTTCAAGTCTTCTCGGCCGCACCATTTTTTTGTTGAAATACTTAATAGTTAAACGATATTTTAACAATAAATTTAAATTATAAAAAATGTTTGATTCAATAAATAAATTATTTAATAAAAAAATTAATTACCAAAAATTAAAGAAAGAAATTTCTCCTGTACCATCAAAATTTATCAAAGATTTAATTGATTCAATAAGCTTAGGACTTATTGATAAAACAGATAGTCTGTTAAAAGATTTAAGTTCTGGGGAACTAGCCAATATTATTGAACAACTTGATTCAAATGATAGAAAAAAATTGATTTTTTTTCTCGGTTCAAGTATTGCACCAGAAATAATTTTAGAACTAGATAAAGATATAAGAAATGAAATAATTTCTATTGTTGGAGAACATACATTTCTTAATATTATTTCAAAATTAGATACAGATGATTTAATTATTGTTCTTGAGGAATTTACGGAAGACAAAAGAGGTCAATATTTAAAATTACTACCTAAAAAAAGTCAAAGAGAATTAGTTAAAAAAGGATTAAAATTTCCTGAAGATACTGCAGGACGTATAATGGCTACAAATATTGTTTCTGTATCAGCATCTTGGACAATTGGAAAAACACTTAAGTATTTAAGAAAGAAAAAAGAGACTTTACCAGATGATATTTATGAAGTTTATATATTAGATAATAAAAAAAGACCTGTTGGCACTTTAAATTTAAATACTATTGTAAGGTCAACAAGCGCAACAGTTGTAAGGGATATAATGAACACACAATTTAAAACTATTCCAATTGATACGGATCAGGAAGAAATAGCTTTGGGTTTTAAACAAAGCAACCTTATGGCTGCACCGGTTGTAGATAAATTTGGAAGAATTGTTGGACAGATAACATCTGATGACATTATTGATATTATTGAAGAAGAAGCAGAAGAAGATTTATTAAGATTAAGTGGAGTTCAAAGCGGTGATACTTATAGTGCAGTTTTAAAAACAATACAATCAAGATTTAGCTGGTTGTTTATAAATTTATTAACAGCTATTGCGGCTTCATTTGTTATTGGCATATTTGAATCTTCGTTGAAACAACTTGTTGCATTAGCAATTCTAATGCCAATAGTCGCATCAATGGGAGGTAATGCAGGAACGCAAACTTTAACGGTTACTGTTAGAGCTCTAGCTCTTAGAGAAATAACGAGAGCTAATGCATTAAGAGTTATTGCAAAAGAATTTACAGTTGGTGTTATAAATGGAATTATTTTTGCTACTATAATTGGAACAATTGCATCTTATTGGTTTGGCATGCCATTGCTTGGTATAATTATAGGCGCTGCAATGATAATAAATTTAGTCGTAGCATGTTTATCTGGAATTTTAATACCATTGTTATTAGATAAAACAGGCATAGATCCTGCAATTGCTTCAACCGTTGTGCTTACAACAATTACCGACATATTTGGATTCTTTGTTTTCTTGGGTTTAGGATCAATTTATTTGTTATAAATATAATTCTTGCAATATATAAGTTTTAATATTACATTTTTATTACCGATTTGACGCAGCTTGCGGGTTAAACAGCTAAAGCGCAATATCCACCGTAACTGCATCGTAACGGTGGTTTTTTTTTATAGGCAAATTAAAATGATTAAAAGTTCTAATTTAGGTTACCCAAGAATTGGGCCGAATAGAGAATTAAAATGGTTGCTTGAATCCTTTTGGAAGAAAAAAATAAATGAACAAGTTTTATTTGAAAAAATATCTACAATAAAAAAAAATAATTGGATAAAACAAAAGAATTCAGGTCTGCAATATATTCCTTCTAATGATTTTTCTTTATATGATCATGTTTTAGACATGTGTCTAACTGTTGACGCTATACCAGAAAGATATAAAAAGTTAAAAAATAAAAATAATAGATTAGATCTATATTTTGCTATGGCAAGAGGCTATCAAAATGGAAAAATAGATATAAAGGCAATGGAAATGACTAAATGGTTTGATACAAATTATCACTACATTGTACCTGAGTTTAAAACTAACCAGAAATTTAAATTAATATTTTCAAAAATAATAGATGAATTTTTAGAAGCAAAAAATTTTGGTATTATAACAAGACCTGTAATTTTAGGCCCATTATCCTTTTTATATTTAGGTAAAACTGTATCCAATAAATTTAATAAATTAAGTTTATTAAATAAATTAATACCGATTTATAAAGAAATTTTTAAATTACTCAAAGATTTTGGCGCAGAATGGATACAAGTTGATGAGCCCATATTGTCTTTAGATTTGGAAAAAGAATATAAAAACAAATTTCTTTCAACTTACGACTCATTAAGTAAGTATTCACCAAAAATTTTATTAACATCCTATTTTTCTTCAGCATACCCAAACTATAATATTCTAAAAAAAATTAAAGTATCAGGAGTTCATTTAGATTTAGTAAATACTAATAAAAAAGATCTTAATAAAATATTGAAAAGTTTTCCAAAAGATAAATTTTTGTCTGCTGGTTTAGTAAATGGTAGAAATATTTGGAAAAATGATTTATTAAAGTCTATTAAAATTATAAAAAATATAAAAAAGAACGTAAGTGATGAAAAAATAATTATTTCATCATCCTGTTCTTTATTGCATAGTCCCGTAAATTTAAACAAAGAAGAAGTTATAGATAAAAGAATTAAAGATTGGTTG
>CAYNCC010000077.1:0-131 GCA_964396035.1 uncultured Alphaproteobacteria bacterium | reverse complement strand
GCTGGTTTAGTAAATGGTAGAAATATTAGGAAAAATGATTTATTAAAATCTATTAAAATAAAAAAAAATATAAAAAAGAACATAAGTGACGAAAAAATAATTATTTCATCATCCTGTTCTTTATTGCATAG
>CAYNCC010000076.1:0-5136 GCA_964396035.1 uncultured Alphaproteobacteria bacterium | reverse complement strand
AAATTCTTTTAGTGCTTCTCTAATTAAAGGATGTTTAATTTCGATAATTTTTTTTACTTTTTCAAAACTAGAATATTTTAAATAAAAACCTTCTTGAAAAGTTTTATGTATATTTATATAAACATATTTATTAATAGCAGCAGAAAAAGTAAAACCATTTTTCAATTTATAATATGATGGTAAATCAGTACCTCCTCCACCTAATGTAATTCTAAGAGGACTTCTTGTGATAATCATTTATTAACTATCCTTTTTTTGAAGATTAAATCCAGCATTCTGGGCATCGTTAAAAAAATCTTTAACAGTGTCTAAGGAAAATTCATCAAGATTTTTATTTAAAAATTTAATTTTCGATAAAATATCTGGAGCTATTGTAAAAATATTTTATTTATTATTTTCATTCTGTATAATATTTAATATTTCTCTTTTACTTTTCTAAATTATTTTTAAATTTTTTTTTTTAGAAATAATTTCAGAACATTTTAACATCGTATCTATAGGATCTATACCGCTATCAGCAATTCGTCCTGCAAAAACAGATATTATTGATGGGGTTTCTGCTTCAAAACAATCGATTATCTTTGAAACTTGTTCAACTGTAAAAATCGCGGTTACATTGACTTTAATTCCATCTTTAGTTAAATTTTTTATAACATTTGATGTTATTTCACCCTTAGTATTTGAAATTGGAATTTTGGTATATGAATTACCACCCCAACTATTTATAATTCTTGCCTCTTTTTCCATATCACTAAGGTTGTCTGAAAAAACTTCAAATGATATTGGTAAATTTGAAGAAACCTCCAGAGCTTTTTTACAATATGCTTCATAATCTTTAATACCTTCTTTATGCATCAAGCTAGGATTTGTTGTAAAACCTTTTATAAATGGATATTGATTTATTGATGATTTAATTGTATCTAAATTTGCCGTATCAAGAAAAATTTTTATATTTAATGAGTTTAAATCGATCATATTTTAATTTATTTGCTCAGCAAATCTATGGCCAGCACTGTTAATTAGTCTTTTTCTCAAATGTTCTTTTGTATTTACTTCCTGGTTTGCTTTATCTCTAATCTCGATTAATCTTTCCGGACTGACACTTGTGTTTTTCATTACAGGATTCTTCCAATTCATATTATCAGTATTAAATTTTTTACTTAAATGATCTCCGTTTATTGCAATGTTAAATAAAGAACTTCCTGGAAATGGTATTGGAATAAAAAATGTTACATATGGTGCTCCATAATCCATTAATTTCTTAGCAAAATCTACTGAAGTATTAATTTCATCTTCTGTTTCATCAGGAAATCCAATCATCATATTAACTGGAGCTTGTATACCCATATCTGTCATAACTCTCATTAATTTAAATAGATTCATACGATCTAAATTTACCTTATTAGTTGCGTATAATTTTAATATTCTTTTCGATCCAGACTCTACTGGAAATACAATCTGATCAAAACCTGAATCTTTTAGTATTTCAAGATATTCTTTATCAATATTGAATTGATTATTGATCCATTTTGATCGGTCTTTAGTGTTAAAAAAATGAACTAAATTGACACCGTTTACATTAGAAATTGATAAGTTTCTATTTTTAACTTTTTTAAATATTGTTTTTACTCTCTCCTTATTTGCTAAAAGGCTATCGTCTTCAAAAAATAATTTATGAACATTCAATGATTTTAAATGATCTATTTCATTTATGACTCTTTCAATACTGTGCGTTCTAAGATTACCAATATTACCATATAAACTTGAGTTATTTTTTTCTTCAGAAATATGGCAATATGTACATTTAAAAGGACAACCTCTTGATGTCATGATTGGCGCATACCTTTTAGAACCACGGTCAGTAACCTCAACTCCATGAGGAGATGATATTTTTTCATATTTTTTAAATGGTAAAGCTTCCCATTTTGGCATTGGTAAATCATCTAAATTCCCTGGAAAACAACTTTGATCCACAGGGTTTAAAATATATTTTCCATCTTTATTTATTGAAGCAGTTCCTGGAATTTTAGAAATAGGATAATCGTTTGATGCAGCAATAATCATTTTAGGAAAAATAATTTCGCCTTCAGACAAACAAATTCCATCAAAATTTCCAGTTCTTAAGAATCTTTTATGTAAATTTCTAGCATTAACTCCTCCAGCAAACACCTTGATTTCACTATCTTTTTCTTTTATAGCCTCAGCAGTTCTAAAAGCCATTGTTGTTTGTGGTGTAAAGTTGGAACTTATTGCAACAAAATTATACCTGTTCTTTACTACATAATCAGCAATTTCATTAAAGTTCATTCCTATTCTTATTAGACCATTTCCTTGCTTAATTCTTCTATAAAAAGTATCTTCTAATGATAAATCGTCAGATCCTACAGATGCATCGAGAATATCAGTTTCTATACCAATTTTTTCTAAAGATGAAGCTAAATATAAAGGGCCTAATGAGCCATCAGGACGTGGTGTTTCAACATCCATTAACTGATTAGGTGGATAAATTATTAATACCTTAATTTTGTTTTTAGAATTCATAATTATTATTATATATATAAGTATAAACTAAAAAAAACGATATCTTAATATACCCATTACAGCTAAAAAACCATCTCTAAAAACGTTTATTTTTTTTCCATCTTCGTAAGATCTTGATTTATAATCTATAGGTATTTCTAGAGGTTTTAGTCCAGACCTAATTAGTTTGCAAATTAATTCAGTATCAAAATCAAAACCTTGGCGTTTAAACTTAATATTTTTTAAACAATATGATGGAAAAAGTCTATAACATGTCCAAGGATCTAAAATATACTTTTGATATGTAATATTAAAAATGCTTGTAAGAATTATATGTAAAATATTGAAAACTAGACTCAAAATTTTTCTATCTTTGAAATTTCTCATACGTAATATACCGTTTTTTATTCTTGATCCTAAAACAAAATCACTTTCTCCTTTTATTATCGGATCTAACATATATTTAAAATTTTTTGGATCGTATTCTAAATCTGAATCCTGAATTATTACAAAATAACCGTTTACATGTTTAAAACCTTCAATTACAGCATTTCCTTTACCTTTGGCGTGATCTTGCAGTATAACTTTTACATTTTTATACTGTTTAAATTTTTTTGCCTCTTCTCTAGTTCCATCACTAGAATTGCTTTCAACAATAATAATTTCAATTTTTATATCAACAAACTTTAATTTTAGTAGCTTATTAACTAAAATTTTGAAGGTTTTTATTTCATTATATGCTGGAACTATAACACTCAATAGTGAAATTTGATTTTTCATAATTTAAACTAGTCAAGTTTTCCTACACTAATATAAAACAGTTTTCACTATAAAGGATAAACCGAGATATTAAAAATATATTCGACGGTAATAAATTATATTTAATCTAATTCAAATTCCTTTAAATATATATTTTTTAATTTTTTATTTTGTTCTTTTTTCAAAATAAAGTAATTTTCAATTATCAATGCATCTAAATTCGTTGACATAAAACATTTAATAGCATCCTCTGGGGAGCAAACTATTGGTTCTCCTCTTACATTGAAACTTGTATTTATTAACAATGGACATTTAGTTAATTTTTTAAATTTTTTAATTAAATTATGAAACTTACTATTATATTCTTTATTTACAGTTTGTATTCTAGCTGAGTAATCAACATGAGTTATTGCCGGTACTACCGATCTATTTACATATAATAATTGTAATCCTTGTAAATTTTTTTGGCTAGATTTTAAGTTATTTCTCTTATTTTTATTTAACTGTGCTACAAAAAGCATATATGGACTTTCAATTGGCAAATCAAACCATTTCTTTGAATCCTCTTCTAATATTGAAGGTGCAAAAGGCCTGAAAGATTCTCTAAATTTAATTTTTAAATTCATAATTTTTTGCATTTTTTTTGATCTTGGATCTCCTAATATAGATCTATGTCCAAGCGATCTAGGGCCAAATTCCATACGTCCTTGAAACCAACTGATTGTTTTTCCTTTAATTATTAATTTGACCGTTTTGTTGGTGATTTCATTATCATTTAAACGTTTATATTTAATGTTTAATTTATCTAAAGTATTTTTAATTTCACTATTCATAAATTTTGGCCCTAAAAAACTTCCATTCATGGAATCTATTTTTTTAATAATACGTTTTTTATTAAGATAATTATAATGCGCATGCAATGCTGCTCCTACTGAACCTCCAGCATCGCCTGAAGCTGGTTGAATCCAAATATTTTTAAAAATATAAAAATTAAGAAATTTGCTATTTGATACACAATTTAATGCAACTCCGCCAGCTAAACATAAATTATTGCATTTGGTAATATCAAATGCTCTTTTTGCAATTTTTAAAATAATAATTTCAATTACTTTTTGAATTGATGCAGCTAAATCCATATGTTTTTGATTCAATGGTTGGTTTTCTTTCCTTCTCTTCATTTGAAATAAGTTATTAAAATTATCATTAGTCATGGTAAGACCAGTAGAATAATTAAAATATTCTTGATTCATTTGAAATGATCCATCATCAAAAATTTTAACTAGATTTCTTAAAATTTTTTTTTCAAAAACTGGTTTGCCGTAAGGGGCTAATCCCATTACTTTATATTCCCCTGAATTGACTTTAAATCCTAAAAAATAAGTAAAAGCAGAATATAATAATCCAATTGAATGAGGGAAATGCATTTCAGATAATATTTTTATTTTATTATTATCTCCTATACTTATACTAGTAGTTGCCCACTCTCCCACAGCATCCATAACAATAATTGCAGATTTTTTGAACGGTGATGGATAAAAAGCGCTTGCTGCATGACTAATATGATGCTCAGTAAATAATATTTTAGACTCATCAAACTTTGAAGAGGAAATTTTTTCTATGTTTCTTTTAATTAAATTTTTCTGAAATAATTTATCTTTTAACCATAAAGGCATGGACAATTTAAATGATCCAAAACCTTTCGGTGCAAAACCTATATAAGTTTCTAATAGTCTTTCAAACTTTAAAAAAGGTTTTTCATAAAAAACAATAAAATTTAAATCTTTAATTGTAATTTTTGCAAAGTCTAAACAAAATTTTATTGCTTGAAATGGGAAAGATGAGTCATGTTTAATTCTT
>CAYNCC010000075.1:0-5139 GCA_964396035.1 uncultured Alphaproteobacteria bacterium | reverse complement strand
TTTTTTAGGGTGAAAATAAGTTCCTTCTTTACTCTCAAAAATTTTTTGTATAATGTTTTTTGAGTTTCCATTTACTATTGCCATTCCACAACCAGCATTTGTTGCTATTTTAGCAGCCATAATTTTTGTTGTCATACCACCTTTTGCAAAATAATTGTTTGTAAAGCTCGATGCTTTTATTATAGATTTATTAATTGTCTTTACTTCTTTAATTAATTTTGCTTTTTTGCTTTTTTTTGGGTCTTTATTATATAAACCAGATACATCTGATAATAAAATTAATAAATCTGCTTTTATAATCTCCGCAACTCTTGCAGATAATCGATCATTATCTCCAAATTTAATTTCGTCTGTTGCCACTGTATCGTTTTCATTAATTATTGGTATAATATTTTTTTCAATTAATTTATTTAATGTTTTTTTTGCATTTAATTTTTTTTCTTTTTTTATTGTGTCATCTAAAGTTAACAAGACTTGGGAAATCTCAACTCTTTTTTTAATAAAAGCTTTTTTATAATTATTTATCAAATATATTTGACCAACAGAAGCTGATGCCTGTTGTTCATCTAAATTTAATTTCTTTTTTTTAAATCCTATTTTTTTTCTTCCAATTGCAATAGCACCACTTGATACTATTACAACTTTAGTTCTTTTTTTAATTAAAAATTCTAAATCATTAATAAATGAATTTATCCAATTTAATTTTGGTGTTCCTGTTTTATAATTAGCAATTAATGATGAACCAACTTTAATTACTACTTTTTTAATTATTTTTTTTTTCATATAAATTTTCTAATTTTTTAACAACTTCTTTTATTTTTTCTCCTGTAATATTTGAACAATAATATATGTCTTTTTTACATATCTTTTTTAAAACATTTATTTTATATTTTAATTCTTTATTATCTATAAGATCACATTTAGTTAGACATATAAGCTCATTTTTTTTTTCTACCTTATTTTTATATTTTTTTATTTCATTTCTAATTATTTGATAATTTTTAATAATATCTTTATGACTGACATCAACCAAATGTAAAAGTATTTTACATCTTTCAATATGGCTTAAGAAATTAAGACCTAATCCCTTTCCTTTATGTGCATTTTCAATGACACCAGGAATATCAGCAAAAGTTAATTCCTTGTTATCTACTATTACACTCGCAAGATTAGGAGTTATTGTTGTAAAAGGGTAACTGCCAATTTTTGGCTTTGCATTACTTATTTTTTTAATAAAAGAGGATTTTCCCGCATTAGGTAATCCTATAACACCTATATCTGCAATTAATTTTAGTTTTAGATACAACCACTTTTCTTCACCTTCTTCGCCTTTAGTAAATTTTCTGGGAGCTCTATTTGTAGAACTTTTAAAATTTATATTACCTAAACCTCCCTTACCACCAAAAACAATAACTAATTCCTCACCGTTTTTAGATAAATCTTTTATCAAGGTTTCTTTATCCTCAAGTAAGATTTCAGTGCCTGTTGGAACCTTTATAATAAAATCATTTCCATTTTTTCCTGTTTTATTATTTTTACTACCATTACTACCATTCTTTGCTATACAGTGTTGTTTATATTTATAATCAATAAGAGTATTTAAGTTATTTGTACATTTAATTATGACATCTCCTCCTTTTCCACCATTTCCACCATTTGGACCGCCAAATTCAACAAATTTCTCTCTTCTAAAGCTTGCGCATCCAGATCCACCATTGCCACTTTTAACAAAAATTTTAGCTTCATCAAGAAATTTCATTTTGTTAATTCCTAATTTCTATAAAAATTAAATTAATTTTGCAGAAAGAATAAAAGAAAGAAATTTAGTATTTATTTCGGATCAACCGAAACATAAATTTTATTGTTTGTTTTTTTTTTAAAAAGCACTATACCCTTTTTTAGTGCAAAGATTGTATGATCTTTACCAATTCCAACATTGTTACCAGGATAAAATTTAGTTCCTCTTTGTCTTAAAATAATGTTTCCTGGAATAACAATTTGTCCTCCAAATTTTTTCAATCCTAATCTTCTTCCAGCAGAATCTCTGCCATTTCTAGAACTCCCAGCTGCTTTTTTATGTGCCATTTTTTAAATTATAAATAATGTTTTCATTAATAATTATCAATAAATTAATCTTTTTTACTAGAAGATTTAGTAGATATTTTTATAATTTTTATTGCGGTTAAATTTTGTCTATGACCTGATTTTTTCTTATAATTTTTTCTTCTTTTTTTCTTAAAAACTATAATTTTTTTTGATTTTTTTTGTTCTAAAACTTTTGCCTTAACATCAAAACCTTTTAATAAAGGAGTGCCAATTTTTGTTTCTTTTTCATTACTAATAAGTAGAATTTCATTTAGATTAATTGATGCACCTTCTTTACCAGATAGTTTTTCAACCAAAATAATATCATTTTCTTTAATTTTATATTGTTTTCCGCCAGTTTTAACTACAGCAAACATTTTTTTATTATCAAATTTATTTGTTTTAATAACTTGTGAAATATACAAGCACTATTGTTTATGTCAAGTTTTAGATATTCTTATAAATTTTTTCATATTCTAAAACCTTTTTTTTTATAAAAAAATTTTCTTTTATTGTTTTAAACCCAGAAAGTCCATATTTTTTTGCAATATTCTTATTATTAAATAAAAATAAAATAGCTTTTGATAATCTAACTTCATCATTTTTCGGTATTAATATTCCGTTTTTCTTATTTTTTACTATTTCTTTACATCCGCCAACATTAGTTGCAACTACAGGAAGTTTTGAGGCATAATATTCTAATATAGCATTTGAAAATCCTTCTTCATTTGAACATAAAACTCCAATGTTGCTTTTGCTTAATATATTTCTAACATTGAAAGTTTCTATCCATGTAATATTTTTGTGAATATGAAATTTTTTGCTTAATTTTAATAATTCTTTTTTTAAACCATCATCTCGTCCTATACAACATAGGTTCCAATTCTTTGGTAATTTATATTTAATTAAATTTAAAGCTTTAAAAAGTATGTCGTGACATTTATAAGGAATTAGATTGGCAACTATTGATATTCTAAAATCACTTTTTTTTAATTTTTCCTTTTCTTTTTTCATTTTCTTCAAATCTACTGCATTATAAATTAATTTAATTTTATTATTTTCAACATTTTCATCATTGATTAGCTGATGTTTAATAGCTTTGGAATTTACTAATATTTTGTCGACTTTTTTATGTAAAAATTTTTCTATAGATTTAATAAATATATGATTATTTTGATACAAATTTAATGACCTTCTACTCATAATTAGTTTACATTTAGAATTGGCAATAATACAAGCAATCATGCCGATAATATAAGCCTCAGGTAAATAAAAATGTGTTGTTGTTTTAGGATTTTTCTTAAAAATTTTGTAGAGTTTATAAACATATATTAAAAGTGAGATTATTTTAGGAAATTTATTTACTTCTAAAGATTTTATTTTGATTTTTTTATTTAAAAATTTTTTTAATTTACCTTCTTTTTTTAATGTTATAATCTCAAAATTCCATCTTTTTTCTGAAAGATTGTTTAGTATTTGCACTAATTGTTTTTCAGTTCCTCCAACATTTAACGAACCTATTATAATTCTTATTTTTTTTTTTAAATTCATAAAGAAATTTTAAAGTTTTGTAGCAATTATCTTATCAAAGTAGTATAAAATAATTTTTTTTAAATTTATATAATGTTGGAAATAAACCTTTTATTTATTATTGCAATTTTATTATTATTTACTGGATTCATTTCAGGGATGCTGGCAGGTTTCTTTGGTCTTGGTGGTGGAATAATTGTAGTTCCTATTATTTACCATTTATTTAACTCTTTAAATTTTTCTCAAGATATAGCAATGCATATGGCAGTTGGCACTTCGCTTGCAACAATTATTCCAGCATCATTAAACTCTGCAATATCTCATAATAAAAAAAATTCTGTAGATAAAGATTTATTATATAAATGGTGGTTAACAGTTTTAATAGGATCTGTATTTGGATCAATTTTAGCAAAGTTTATTACTGGTAGTTTTTTGCTTCTTTTCTTTGCTACTTTTTCATTTTTTGTCGCAATACGTATGTTCTATACAAAAAATTATTCAGTTAAAACATACAATTTCTTAAAATCTATTCAGAAGCTAATTAGTTTTTTTATTGGCGCTTTGTCTTCAATACTTGGAATTGGTGGAGGAACTTTAAGTGTGCCGTTATTAGTTAGTTGTGGTAGAAGCATAAAAAAGGCAGTAGGAACTTCTTCTGGCATAGGAGTATTAATTAGTGTGCCTGCGACTATAGTATTTTTGATAACAGGCCATGGTGTTGAAAATAGACCTGATTATTCTTTAGGGTATATTAGCTTAATTCCGTTTATTTTAATAAGCATTGGAACGTTGATTTCGGTTCCTTTAAGTGTAAATATTATGCATAATGTTAACGAAATTTTAATAAAAAGATTCTTTTGTTTTCTTTTATTGATATCTTCATTAAAAATGTTAAAAGATTTGACTTTCTAAATTGAAAAAAATATATCAAATTGTTAAATTATTATTAAATAAATTATTTTATGTCTGATATTGTTATAGCCAGTGCAGCACGCACCCCAGTAGGTTCTTTTAATGGTTCATTTTCTGATATGAATGCAGCAGATTTAGGATCTATTGCTATTAAAGAAGCAATAAGTAGAGCAAAAATTAAAACCTCAGATGTTTCTGAAGTTATCATGGGACAAGTTTTAACTGCTTCATGTTGACAAAATCCAGCAAGACAAGCGTCAATTAATGCTGGAATACCAAATGAAATTACAGCCTTAACAATTAATCAAGTTTGTGGTTCAGGTTTACGTTCAATAGCATTAGGCATGCAATCTATTATGAATAGTGAATCAGAAATTGTAGTTGCTGGAGGACAAGAAAACATGACCCAAGCTCCACATTGTTTTCATTTAAGACAAACGGGAAATATGGGAGATGCAGAAATGATTGATAGTATGATTAAAGACGGTATTTGGGATATTTTTAATGGATATCATATGGGTGTAACAGCAGAAAATGTTGCTGAAAAATGGCAAATTACTAGAGATCAACAAGATGAAATGGCTTTGAATTCTCAATTAAAAGCTGAAGAAG
>CAYNCC010000074.1:4892-5233 GCA_964396035.1 uncultured Alphaproteobacteria bacterium | reverse complement strand
TAAAAGCAATTATTCAACCCGGAGGGTCAGTTAAGGATATTGAAGTTATTAAAAGAGCAAATAAATACAATATAGCAATGGCATTTACCAATATGAGACATTTTAAACATTAAAGATATATTTTAAAAAGACTTAATTTTTTATTTTAATAACTAACTATAAATTTTTATTAAATTCTCTTTTTTAGATATCCCAGAACTCCTGAGTTTTTGTTTTTATCATTAAATTCTTTCATTTTATTAATGTTCTTTGTTAAGGGTTTAGCCGTACTTGATTTTAGATATCCCAGCACTTCTGTTTTTTTATATTCTCCTAGATTTTTCCCTTTTGATGTCTTTTTC
>CAYNCC010000074.1:0-4882 GCA_964396035.1 uncultured Alphaproteobacteria bacterium | reverse complement strand
CAGCACTTCTGTTTTTTTATTTTTATTATTAAATTTTTTCATTTTATTAAAATTTTTTTCTAATGGGTTATGAATACTAGATAAATTGCTAGCTAAGATGGTTTGATCAGAATTATTTTCATCAAAATTTCTATTATTTAACACACTATGTGCAAGGATTTCATTATTGTTGCCTTTTAAAACTTCTATATTATTTTTTTTAATATCGTCAACTTTTCTTTTACCATCTGCTAACTTTTGATTTAAATTTACTAAATCAGTTTCTTTTAAATTTAAAACCATATTCGTTTTATTTTCCTTAAGTATATTGCTAAGTTTACTAGAGGATTCACCATCATATGCTTTAGGCTTAATTTCATTACATATTTCTTCCTGCTTAACCACTCTAGATATTTTACAATCTTTTTGTAATACAACAGAAACTACATGATCAGTTGCTGTTTTATCAGTATAATGCTCGCTTATTACTTCTACAGCAGTTTTAGCAAAACTTAAATGTTTAGTAGTAGTTGAAGATGTTGAGAATGGGGCTATTAATGAACAACTTGTTATTATCAAAATAACAACTAATAAACAACAAGCGTTATACCATTTTAATATATATCCCAAAATATTAGACCCCCTTTGTGTGTCTATAATAGCATGAGTTTAATTATCTATGGTTTCTTTTAAAAACTTATCCACAGTTATTTTTATAAATTATATTCTAATTTTGTATTAAATTTGGTCCAATAAAATTTCCAAAACCCCTTGGTCCTTCTCCAACCGTAATTCTTTTTTTTATATTAAAATTCAAACTGTTTAACACAACTACTTCACTATCAAACCAATTAACGATTAAAATTTCTTTAGTTTTTGAATAAAAATTGATGCCTTCAGGATATTCTCCTATCGCCAAAGTTTTTATATTTTTATTATTTATAGTATCAATAACAGAAATTGTATTTTCATGTTGGTTCGTAACAAAAGCTTTTGTTCCTTCTTGATCAAACGCTATCGCATAAGGAGATTTGCCAACTTTAATAGTTTTAACTTTTTGATAATTTTTTGTATCAAAAATAGTTATATCGCTACTTTTAACATTTGCTACATACAATAATTTATTATTTGGACTTAATGTAACCGCAAAAGGTCTTTCGCCTGCTTTTAAAATTTTTTCTTCCTTAAAATTCTTAATATTTACTACTGAAACTGTATTGTCGTCTCTATTTGCTACATAAAATTTGGAATTATTTAAATCTGTATCTATTCCTGCTGGTGATTTGCCTACAGATATTTCTTTAATTAATTTTAAAGTATTTGTGTTTATTACTCTTACTTTATTATCATACCAATCTGCTACTAATAAAAATTTATCATCTTTTGTTATAGCTATACCCAAAGGACCTTTTCCCAAAGAAATGTTTTTAACATTTTCTAAAGTGTTTCCGTCTATAAAAGATATTTCTTTACTTTCAGGATTACTAACAAATATTTTTCTTCCGTCTTTAGTTACAGCAACTCCAGCTGGTTTTGAACCAACAGAAATTTCTTTTATCACTTTATAAGTTTCAAGATCAATTACGCTTACACTATTTGATAGTTGGTTTGTAATAAAAGCAAAATCTTTTGAAAAAATAGGTTTAAAAGAAAAGAAGAAGAATATCCAAACATAAATAACAAACTTCTTCATTAATTTAATAAATTATTTTTCTATTTTTTTTTTTAAATTATTTAATCCAGTCTGAAAATATTCTTTAACAGCTTTTATGGCAGCCGCTTCATTTAACTCTGGAGGGGGGTCATTGTTTACATAGGCCCTATAAAAAGCTGCTTTCCACATTACTGTTGAGGTGCCGTCCTCATTTCCTTTTACTGAAATATTTGCTGTATAAGTATTGACAGGAAAATTTTTTATATCTACTTCGGTAATTGATGTTTTATACATCATTTTTTCTGGATTATAATTTTCAAGTTTTTGTTTAATTGGTGTATTGTTTCTAGGAGAATAATAAATAGTTCTGTTTTTGCCATTACTTTCTACTTTGGAAATTGAGGGATGCCAGCTATTAATTTTATCAAAATCTTTAATTATATTCCATACGTCTTCGGATTTTGCTTTTATAGTAACTGATTCTTTAACCTTTTGTCTTGTAGGTCCGTGTGACAATACCTCTTTTATTGATATAACGGAAAAAAAGGTTATTAAAAAAAATAAAAAAATATTTTTCAAAAATTTAAACATGATGTTATTCTAAATTAAATTTTATGCTTTTCAATTCATATAGTTTTATTTTTATTTTTCTTCCAATTACATTATTGCTTTATTATTTTGTAAATTTTAGTGGATATAAAAAACATCAATATAAGTTATTAATTTTGCTTATAGCTTCTTTCTTTTTCTATGGATATTGGAATCCAAAATATCTAATTCTAATATCCATCTCAATTTTATTCAATTTCTTTATAGGAAAAGAAATCAACAATAATAAAAATTATAAATTAAAAAAAATAATTCTTTTTTTAGGAGTTACTTTCAATTTATTATTACTTATTTATTTCAAATATTCTAATTTCTTTATAGAAAATTTAGAAAATGTTTTTAAATTCTCTATCTCATGGAAGGAAGTAATTCTACCAATAGCTATTTCTTTCTTTACCTTCCAACAAATTGCTTATCTAGTTGATGTATACAACAATAAAACTAAAGAACATAAAATTTTAAATTATGCATTGTTTGTTAGTTTCTTTCCTCAATTAATTGCCGGACCTATTGTTTATCACAAAGAAATGAGAAAACAATTAATAGATAAAACAATAGCCGATAAAATATTTAATAATTTATCTTTAGGAATAAGTATTTTTGCTCTGGGACTTTTTAAGAAAGTAATTATAGCAGATAGCTTGGAAAGTTTCGCATCTCCACTTTTTGAATCGGTTGAATTAGGTAACACACTAACATTAATAGAAGCCTGGGGAGCAATGTTTGCATTTACATTTCAAATTTACTTTGATTTTAGTGGATATAGTGATATGGCCATTGGTTTAGCTAGACTTTTTGGATTTAAACTACCCTACAATTTTAACTCTCCCTATTTAGCTACAAATGTAGTTGATTTTTGGAAAAGATGGCACATTACCTTATCAAGATTTATTAGAAATTATTTATATATAAAACTTAAAGAAAAATTGTCTAATTTTTCAAAAAAAACAAGAATGGGAAATATATCTCATTTTTTATTTTCTTTTTTTCCACTTATAATAGCTTTTACATTGTCTGGTTTGTGGCATGGAGCAGCATGGAATTTCTTTTTATGGGGCTGCCTTCATTCATTTTATATAATAATAAATAGAATTTGGAAAATTCTTCAAAAAGAATTAGGAATTAATCAAATTAAAAATAATCTTTATAAAATATCTTGTATTTTTATAACTTTTATTTCTGTATCTTTTGCTTTCGTATTATTTAGATCTACAACTCTTGAAGTTGCTTTATCTATATATGAGTCTCTTTTGCCAGAAAAAACAATTCTACTTCCATCTGAATTAATTGGTAAATGGGAATACTTTTTAACTCCTTATTTAAAATTAATACCATTATTTAATTTTAAATTTGAAGGAAATTTTGTTATTAATGTTAAAGATTTTGTAGAAGGTGGCATTTTTATAATTATTAGTTTTTTTATCGTGTGGTTTTTCAAGAATAGCAACTCCTTTGTTAAAATTGAAAATAATAAACTAATTTTTCCACAATTAATAAAATATAAAATGAACAGTTTAGGAGTTTTTATTGTTTATTTTATGTTTTTATATTCTTTAATATTAATGATTAATACTAAAATAATTCCTTATGTTTATTTTCAATTTTAAAAGTTGTAAAGATTTTATCTATAAATTTTGTTTTTTAGTTTTACTGACTCCTTTACTTTATACTATTTTTTCATTAATAGTTATTGCGGATTGTCATAAAACAAAATTTTTAAAATATGTTTTTTTTCCTATACATAAAATATATGAACCTGATAAAAAATATATTTGTGAACTGAGAAATTTAAAAAAGGAAAACGAAATAATATTCCTAGGGGATTCATCAAATCTAGCTAGAGAAAACCCAAGAGAAAAAGGAATTTCAGATTTGATTTCAGAAAAATTAAATCAAAAATTTTTAACACTAAGTTACGGAGCTGCAAACTCAAGTCTTTTTGAAGCAATTATTGATAAAAGTCCTTTAATAAATTATTCAAATATAAAATACTTTATTATTACTTTTAATTACACATTGTTTTCAACAATAAAATATCAGACTGAAGAAAATGAATTTATATATGATAAACTATATTCTGAAATATTTTATAACCCAATAAAAATTACAACATTAATTAATTATAATAAATTAGTTCTTACACCAGATAAAATTTTAAAAAAAAATAAAGAAAAAGATTTTTTTATTAATAATAAAAAAGTCATAATGAAAAATTATCAAACAAAAGCAGAAAAATATTATTATATGTATAATAAAATTGGTGTTGATGATAAAAGTTTAATATTTATTGAAAATTTATTGAAAAAAATAAAAGATTTAAATGCAATACCTATAATTTATTTAACACCTATAAATTTTAAAGGAATTTCATCAGCATATAACCAAGAGAATAAATATGAAATAAATAGTAAAGAATTTTTAAACAGAACAAAAAATAATTTAGAAATAATAAAAAAAAAATTTAAAAGTTTAGGAATTATTTTTATTGATCTTTCGTTAGATATAGATGATGAATCAATTTTTTTTGAAAAAGACAAATCAAGCACACATTTAAATTATGAAGGAAGAAAATATGTTTCAGAAAAGGTATCAGATTTATTTATAAAAAAATTAAACTTTTAAATATAAGTTTTAAAATTA
>CAYNCC010000073.1:0-5302 GCA_964396035.1 uncultured Alphaproteobacteria bacterium | reverse complement strand
CTTGCTACTGCCCCTATTCATCCACTTCCTCCCTCTCCTTGA
Organism: uncultured Alphaproteobacteria bacterium; assembly: GCA_964396035.1. Classification (GTDB taxonomy): domain Bacteria; phylum Pseudomonadota; class Alphaproteobacteria; genus CAYNCC01. The sequence continues at coordinate 5,260 of CAYNCC010000073.1, read as the reverse complement.
TGGATTCTCCCGTACAGCGTTTGTTGATACAAGCTGGCCAATCCTATTCAAGCATTGGATGGTAGTCAATCGCCAACATCCCATTGAACAGAGATTGAAAATGATAAAACTCTCCTGCACCACCGTCATGCTGCCGCGTTGGACATTGAATGAGACCTTCGACAAGCTGGCGGAGCACCACTACGACGGCGTCGAACTGCGTTGTCGGTACAATCCGGCGAAGACGGACGACACCCCTTTGTCCAGGTCGTTCTGGGGCCCGCATGAATGCGACATCGACCCTGACAACATCGTCCAGCGCTCGTCTGATATCAGGGCAGCGGCCGCTCGCACCGGCTTGCGTGTTGTTGCACTTGCGCCCCAGTGCCGGCTTGGTGAGGATGAGCATTTGGACAAGCTGCTGGCCGGGGCCGTGTCCATCGACCCCGATGTGCCACCGATGATTCGTGTTCAGGCTCTGCCCTACGATCGCACCCAACCCTACGTACCTCAGTTCGACGCCGCACGATCCGGATTCGCCCGTATCGCCGAAACCGCCGGCAAATACGGCGTCCGGATCCTCTACGAGATTCACGCTGGAACATTGGCTGTGACGGCATCCAGAACCCTGGAGCTGTTGCGCGACATCGATCCCGCCACGATCGGAGCGATCTACGATATCCCCAATATGGTGGTAACGGGCCTGGAGGACACCCGCATGGGACTGGAACTCTTGGGGCCCTACCTCGCCCACTGCCACATCGGTAATCGCAAACCTGTTGCGCAGGCAGAAATGAGCAGCGAATCGATTGATTGGTCATGGGAGTTCTGCGGATTGACCGACGGATTGGCCCCGATCGCCGACATTGTCTCCGACTTCACCGCCACCGACTATGCAGACTATCTGTCCCTCGAAGACTTCGGTCCTGGTGACGACGAGGAAAAGATTCGCAACCAGGGAGCCTGCTTGCGGAGGCTCATGAACACATGAGCGACAGACCGCCATGAGGGCTGTCCGTAGCGCCACGATCTTCGCGGCGACCACATTGCTCGCCTGTAACCTGGCAGGTTGTTCCGCCGTGCGCCAAACATTAAAAATGGGGTTGGAGTTCCTCTTCCCTCAGAAAAGTTGGTTCCTTCAAAAAGACACATCCCAGGATAGACTGTAGCAGTTTCTAAATCAGGCATGTTAGGAGAAGGAGCAATCCAAGGTAATCCTGTTTGGTCATACCACATATCGCGACTATAATTTTCCATTTTAATTACCGTTAAATCACAATTCAGAGAAAATCCGAGATAATCTTCATTATTGAACATTTCCGCGATCTCCCCAACAGTCATACCATAGCGTGTTGGCAGGGGCGCAACTCCCACAAAACTGTGGTGGGGAGGAGTAGTGATTGGCCCTTCGACTCGATCTGCCCTAATTGGGTTAGGCCGGTCAAGTACAATTACAGGGATTCCATCGCGCTTAGCTGCTCCCATCGCAAGAAAAAGATTCGATATATACGTATAAAATTTTACACCAACATCTTGAATATCATAAATAAGAACATCAACATCTTGTAACATTGCAGGCGTAGGTGCGCGGAAGGTACCATAGACACTGTATATCTTCATGCTTGATTCAACATGGTCTGGAATTTTTTCACCTGCAGCAATATCACCTTTGATTCCATGTTCCGGGCCAAAAGCAGCTACTACTTTTCCATGTTTTGATAGCAAGTCGATAATATGTTCACCATTGGAATTGACGGAAGTGTGGTTTGCAATAATACCTAACCGTTTATCTTCGATTAGATTGAGGTGATTGCGCAATAGATTTTCTAAACCAGTGACGACTTTACCTTGCGCAGATAATAAGTTCGAAGACATTAAAATTACTCCTAACGCATTAATAAGAAGCTTATTCATAGTGCTCTTTGCAAGCGCTAGGGCTTTAAACGTATTTCACAAAGGATGATCACTTAACATGACCATCTATAATTATAATAAGATTCTATAGCTTAGCTAACCAAAGGCCTTTTTTATTATTGCAAGCCCTATTAATAACCCGGATTTTGATCTGCTTGACTTATTTGTGTGTTAGCATCAATTTCCCATTGAGGAATTGGCCAAAGCATATATCTATCAGCAACAACTTTACCTATATTTTCAAGAATTTTTTCTTTGGCTTTTCCTGATCGTTTTAAATCTTTCCAACGTTTACCTTCAGAAATAAATTCATAGGCTCTTTCTTGTAATACAGCATCTCTAAATGATTCGGCTGACCAACCAGAACTAGAATAGTCAACTTCAGAAGCCGTATTCGATGGATAACCATAACCTCTTCTTTTAACTTGATTTAAAGCGTCAATAGCGAGAGCAGAAGGTCCTCCTTCAGCTTGGGAAGCGGCTTCTGCATATATTAACAGAGCATCAGCGTACCTCCACATAGGAAAATCATTTCCGCTTGATCGTGCGCCAGGTGCGCTCGGGTCCCTGAATTTAGCAAAACACATGGTTGGAAAAACCAGTGTATCAACCTCTCCTGAGCTTTTATCTATGAATGTAGTAAAGACTCCCCACTGTTTACGCAAATCGTCGTCATCCCAACTTGTTATAAATGGATTTTTATGGTCAGAGTATAACACATAAGCTCCATAAGCACTTCTTACATCTGCTTTCCAAGCTAAATAAAATGGCCAGGACCAACCATAAGCGGCGTTATATTTTATGGAAAAAATTTCTTCTGAAGTACCATTGACTGTAGGACCGAAAAGGTTGTCCCAGTCATTCAGTTTTGTTATTTGGACCAGGGAATGAGCACCACTGTCCATTACCTCTTTCGCTTTATCTCGAGCCTTAGCAAAATCACCTAACGTCAGATATACTTCAGCAAACATAATTTTCGCACCCCATTTTGAAGGGCGACCAAATACAGTTATCGAAGCAGGTAATCCACTTTCAGCTGCCTGTAAATCAGCAATAACTGCATTATATACATCTGCTACAGGGGTTCTCGCCATATCTCCATCCGTTGAGTTAAGGCGTAAGGGGACTGAACCAAAATCTCGAACCAGATGATAGTAACAAAGTGCCCTTAAAAACTTTGCTTCAGCTACTAATGCAGTTTTTGCTGATTCATCTCCTTCGATTCCAGGAATTTTTTCTATTGCTATATTTGCATAGTTAACAGCTCGGTAAAAATAGTCCCACATTAAACCAACTCTTCTCTGGTTAACAGCATCTAGCCCAGTATATTCCCCGCCAATTGGCATTGTTGATCCTCTTCCATATGCAAAGTCAGCAGGTATTTCTATTTGTAATAGATATTGATGTGCAAAAAGTTGTCCAGCACTTAGAACACCATATATTGCATCAACAGCTGCTCTACCGTCACTAACGGTTTTGTAAAAGTTTGCTTCAGATATCCGATCTTTGGGAACTTCTTTTAAAATATCATCACATGAGAATACTGAAAAGGCAAGAATCATTAAAATTGTTATTTTTTTCATGTTTTTACTCCTGTTCAAAGCTTAAAGTTTAACCCGAATTCCAAATGTCATTGATCTCACCATTGGATATGCACTCATATCAATTCCTTTTGATATATCAGCGCCTTTCGTATTCACTTCTGGTGAATACCAAGAATAGTTTGTCCAAGTCAATAAATTTTGTCCTCCTACATATACTTGTAGATTGTCAAAAGGAGACCAATCTGCATCAGTGAAAGTGTAGGACAATTCTAGATTTTGGATTTTAACGTATGATCCATCTTCAACATGTCTGTCTGAAGCATCATATCTTGTATATTGACTTATTTTTCCATAATCAGCATTTGTATCTTTATTACCACTGGTCCAGTAATTATCTTCAACCTCTTTCATCTGATTTATTCCAAAAGCAAAACCATCGCCGACATTAGATCTATTAAAATTAAAAACATCATTCCCCTGTACCCCAGTTACTACTACTGATAGACCAAAGTTTTTATAAGACATGAAAGAATTAATACCAAAAACATAATCAGGATTGGGATCGCCAATAATCACACGATCAATAGCATTAATTGCACCATCACCGTTTTGATCCACATACTTTATTGAACCATCAGCGTTAATTCCGTCTTCTTTATATGCGTAAAAAACCCCCATTGGTTCACCTTCCCTAACTAAGGAAATTGGTATACTAATAGGAAGACCTAATGTAACACCCATAAGATCTGCTCCCTGCGATAATTCAACTACTTTATTATCATTCATTGAAATATTACCGCCCAAACTCAAACTAAAATCACCTTTATTGTACTGATAGTTTGAAGATATTTCTATTCCTGAGTTTTCAATAGTACCAATATTGCTTGTAATCGATGAAAAGCCAGAAGATGTAGGTAATGGTACATTAGCTAGCAAATCAGTGGTTGTTTTTTTATAATAATCTAAAACAAGAGAGAGTCGGTTTTCAAATAAACCCATATCTACCCCAACATTAACCTGTGAGGTGTTTTCCCACTTAAGATCAGGATTTGGTTTTGTAGTCCCTGGTGCAAAACCAGTATATATCTTATCATCAAAAACATTGGTTGTAGTAGAAAGAGTATTTAGAGACTGATATGGTGCAACAGCTGTATTTCCAGTATTACCCCAACCTCCACGAAGCTTAAAACTGGTTGTAACCAAATATTTATTGTTTAAGGCAAAGTTCACTCTACCTAGATATGAAAGTATTGAATAATCGACATAACCAGAAGTTGGAGTTCTAACAGAAGTACCAGATTGAAGACGATAGTTTTCCATTACGTCAACCAAGTAACCAGTAGTTGAAGTCCAAACATCTTGCATTGTTGTTTGTTGAGATGTAATACCACCCAAAACTTCCATAGAATAGTTATCAGCAAGTTTTGTATAGGTCAAAGTATTTTCATTCAGCACATTTGTAAAATCTTCATACATGATTCCAGCATTGCCAAGATAGCTTACACTATATTCAGTCGAGGAGTAATAATCTCCACGCTTATCATAATATTCGATGCCAAGAGTTGATTTTAATCTAAGATTATCTGCTACTTCACCTTCTATTGCTATATTGAGCAGATCCGAATTCTTTGTGGTTTCATCCTTTATTTCATTCGCCAACATCACAGGATTTTCCATAACGTCTGGGCTAAACGGATAAACTCTTAAATCTTGCCATTTACCATTAGCATCTTTTGGGTTTAAGGTGGGTGGTGCATTTAGAGCACCATCGACAATCCCTGCTACTCTTGAATTGTTATCAGCCATCACTTCAATTTTCTTGT
>CAYNCC010000072.1:0-5349 GCA_964396035.1 uncultured Alphaproteobacteria bacterium | reverse complement strand
TTATGGTCAGATCCTTTGGCTTTGTTTTCAACCCAAATGCGACCAGAACAATCTGCAATCTCTGTGGTCGCCATTATCAAGTCTAAACGGCTGGCTGTTGGGCCTTCGCCCCATGTCGGACCTTTTAGACGATCGTGACCCATGTCAGTCCATATGTCAATCAGTCCGTCTGCAGTTGGAAGTGATCCAAATGTAGTATTAAAACCTCCGCAGATCGCAGAGTATTCCATTGAATCAGGTTTGGAGTTAAAATCTCCCATGACGATTCCTCGTCTTGGGGAAGGGTTTGGAGGACCGTCTAAGCCCCAGCTGTCATGATAATCCCGGCCAGACCATGCGCCTCCATCAACTGCCCCCTCACTAATGATTTCTCTCAGTTTCTCTATCTGTAATAGACGTTCGTCCGCCGATGCGTGGGCAAGATGGATGGAGATAACTCGACATTGACCATCTGGGAGATCGACAATCGTTTCCAGCGCTGAACGCTGTAGGCTAAGTGGTGTCCGAAGATTAAGCTTTGGAAGCAAATGGTTTCGAACCATCAATAACGGCCAGCGGGCTAAGACCATGTTTCCAAACTGGCGACGACGGTTTACCAGTTTGTTAGTAGTATCGTGAAAACTTGCATCAAGATCAATACCTGGACCAAAAGCCCAGTAATATTGGGGCATTAGACTGGTGATTTCAGTTACCTGGTCCACATATCCAGTACGTTGCCAAAATCGGTCTATCTCCTGCAGACAAATAACGTCAGCCTCACCGATCTCATCAACAATTCGGTTTACGTCCGTCCGTCCGTCAAGTCCTGTACAAAACTGAGTGTTATATGTGACAAAAGTAATTGGTTTTAACATTTAGTAAAAAAAATTATGAGGCAACAATAGTGCAACCTTTCGGATCGATATCAATAGCGATGGTTTGGCCCGCAACTAACTTAGTCGTGGTAGTCACTCTTGTACGTAATTCCCAACGACCTACTTTAAGATGTAATTCACGGATCTCTCCTAGATCAGTTACGTTTTGTACTTCTGCATCCAACCTATTTCGGGCTCCAGTATCTTTTGAATTGCTCAGTGCTATTTGGATCGTTTCAGGTCGGACGCATGCTGAACCCCGGTCTCCTATTTTGACTGATACAGGGTGCCCCCAAAGCATAAGACCGTCTTCGTCCTCGAGGCAGACTAACCCGTCCCCACTTGGCTGAGTGGAAACTTTTCCATCAACAAAGCTTGCTGTTCCAATGAAATCGGCCACAAAACGGTTGGCAGGCCGATGATAAATTTCAAGAGGCGTTGAGTCTTGGACGATTTTGCCGGCATTCATTACAATCATTCTATTACCTATCACCATTGCTTCGGTCTGGTCGTGGGTAACATAGACTGTTGTAATATTAAGTTTTTCCAGCAATTGCCTGAGTTCAAAGCGCATATATTCACGTAGCTTAGCATCAAGATTACTGAGTGGCTCATCGAAAAGTAGGATATCCGGTTCAATTGCAAGCGCCCGAGCAAGTGCAATTCGTTGTTGTTGTCCACCTGATAATTGATCTGGTAATCGCTCACCGACTTCTGTTAATTGCACAAGCTCAAGCACTGACCGGACTCTTTCCGCTATGTCTTGCTTTGATTTTTTCCGCACAGTTAGGCCAAATGCTACATTGTCGAACACGGTCATATGAGGAAATAGTGCATAGTTCTGAAACACCATCGCGGCATTTCTGTGCTCGGGTAGCAGGTTGTTTACAACTTCCTCTCCAAAAAAACCATCACCTTCGTCTTGTTGTATTAGACCGGCAAAGATCCTGACAGTTGTTGTTTTTCCACAACCGGATGGTCCTACAATACAAACGATCTCACCATCCTCAATCTTTAGTGAATCTATCGAGGTAACAGTCAGATCACCATATTTCTTACTAATGTTGCTAAAACTAATAGATTTCATTTTAGTTTTTCCAAGATTCTCATTATGCCCCTGCCGGTACAACTGCTGAACCTTTTAGTAATCGCTCCACAATATACATCAAACCGAGCGCAGGAATCAGAAGGAAAAGTCCGAGCATTGCCGCTTTCTGAGGGTGAAGATAGTACCCACCAACAAACTGATAAATCTGCACAGGTATGGTCTCAATTTCTGGGAAACCTAGCAACATCACCAAGACGAATTCATTGAGTGACCAACTGAAAGCAAAAATGGATGCTGCGAGCATACCTCGCCAAACTAAAGGAAGATAGATTACCCTCATTACGTATAAACGGCTCGCTCCTAGATTTCTTGCTGCCTCCTCATATTCCGGAGGAATCATTATGAAACTACCAACCATTGCACGCATTGCGTATGGTATAGACATTATCATATGGCAAAGTACGATGCCAGGATAACTAGACATAAGGCCCAAGGCCTGAAAAAGTGGCATAAGGCCCAATGCCAGTGTGATAGTTGGGAAGGCTAAAGGAAAATTTGAAAAGGTTTCAATAACAGTTGCAGGCCAGCCTGTATTATATCTCTCTTTTGTTCCAAGGACATAAGATGCCGGGAAGGTGATCGCTAACGTCGCTAAGGTCGTGAGAAAGGCAATAGAGTAGCTGTTAACCAGAGCATTTCTCAGATTCTCAGTCTCGAATATAGAGAGCAGCCACTTAGTCCCTACCTCTTGTGGCCACCACCAGCTTGTTTGATACCATTTAGTAGAAACAGCATAAAGAAAAACTAGACATATGGGCAGAATAATCATTACAACTATCGTTCCTACAATTGCAACAGCAATTGGACTCCAGCCGGAACCCTTCATAGAATCTACCTTTGTCCGAAAATTATCTTTAGTTTCCATTAGTTTGTGATCTAGCTAATGCACGTGTATAACAGAGACCAATAGCAAAGGCGATTACAAGATAGAGGACTGCAGTTGTGTAGCCAGTAAGCCAATCGCCACGGTCTTTTGCGTTGACATAGATGAATACCGAAAGGAATTGAGGCCAGCTCGAGCCTAAAACAAAAGGGATTGAGAAAGAAATAAATAGAGCTAAAAAATTTAAAAGAGCAGCTGATAGTAGGCCAAACTTGATAAGAGGCATGAAGATTTTCCAAAGAACAGTAAAGCGTGATGCACCAAGATTACGAGCTGCTTCCTCATAGCTCGGGTCGATCATCGCCAATTGACCCTGGGCTATGATGAAAGCGTATGGGAAACGCATCCAGGTTGCGCAAAGAATGATTGCAATACCAAATTGGTCATTGACCAAGACCGGTTTTTTCTCAAAAAGTACTAAGTACTCAGCAATTACCTGTTGAAAAAACATCATTATATTGACGACGTAACCTGCAGGGTAGAGCAACACCCAAAAAATGAAGGCTATTACAAGATACGGAGTAAACAGTGGTAACTTTAAAATAAATGATAATATTACCGGCAACTCAATGTCTCGAAGTTTTAAATAGAGTGCCAGACCAATTCCGCTAATTGTCGATAGAATGGCCGTTATGGTAGTGACCCAGAAAGTGAACCAGAGAGCTTTTAATGCTGGATTCTCTAGATTGAAGAATGCCTGATAGCCCTCAATAGTGAAATAGTCAGGTAGGCCAGGGACGGGGTGCGCAAGTCCTATTGAGCTTAAAATAGCGATTACTAGCGGATATCCCACCATCACAATTAAAAAAATTGTAAGCGGCAAAAGCAGAATAAGATTAAACCAACTTACTTTTTCAATTCCGAGCAATCTTGAGATCGATGTTGATTTGATTTGAGTCAAATTTAATATTAGTTATTCTTCATCATTCATAAAATTGGACAAGCCAGGTTTAAACCTGGCCTGCCGTCGTCTACAAAAAATTGTAGTTACCCTTGGGCCACTTTGACTACCCAGTCCTGCATCATGCGAAACATATACTCACCATGTCTGGCTCCGATAGTTCCTAGGTCACGCCAAGCACCAAGATCCTTTTCAGGATGCCAAGGCTGATCTCTCTGTTCTTGTGAGAGATTATCCCAAGCCTTAGTTACAGATGGGTATGATCCAATTATTGTAGGAATGGTCATCTGACTCTCTACAGAGGTTATGTGATCAAGAAAAAGTAGTGCAGCAGCCTTGTTAGGTGCATTTACTGGGATGGTGAACCCATCCAAAGGTGAGAAAATGCCTGGTTCAGGGATGTACATGCCGAGACGGTCTGGATCGAGAAAGCCCTGTTTAACTTGGCCAGCCATTGCGGCATCCCAGTTGACACACATGCCTAACTCGCCTGCTGAGAAGAGTTGCGCCACTGCTGCATTACCTTGTGGATAAGTACCAGGCTGGTAACAATATTCCTCTAGCTCATTTAGAAAATCCCAGAGCGCCCCCCAATCATTGTCAGCGATTTTTGAGTCATAAGGTTTGAAGGCATATTTGTTATATCCACCAGTCAGTTCATAAATTAAAGTCATTCCAAATGTGTGTCCTGAGCCACCTTTATTGAAGTCACAATAAGTAAACTCACCCTTGTGAGCTTTGGTCCATTCAAGCACATCGGTTATCTTATCTGGCATGTCGGAACGCTTGTATTTAGACTTATCGTAAACAAAGCAGTTCTGCCAATTCACATGCGGAACAAATGTACCGTAAGTAGGTACCATGTCATGCACAAAGCGACCTAGTTCTGGACGATGGGCAATACCACGTGAATTTGGCAGCAAATTAAGGATAGGCACTTCCCAAACGCCGTTACCTTGAAGCAAATTTGAGAAAGGTTTGCCCCAAAGGAAAATACAATCAATTTTGCCCTCAGGGTTGCCACTTTTGACATCACCTAGGACCATCTGCTGTGCAGAAAACCAATCACCATGCGTATACTTAACCTTGATGCCGTAATTCTTTTCAAATGATCGGCTAAGTTTATTATAGTGATCTTTAACTTCTGGACCACCCCAAGCACTGACCTGAACCTGACCTTCCTTTTTTGCCATTTCAACTACACGGTCCCAGCTAGGGAACCAATCCGGGTAGGAATTTGCAGGGTTGGCAGTAGGTGCCATGGTAAGGTCTGACATAAGTGTTGCGGCCCTTGCCTCTTTTGCAACCAAACCCATTGCTGTTAGAGTTAAACCTGCTGTTCCTGCAGCACTCACAAAACCTCGTCTTGAAATATTTGGAGCACTCAAGGTAGATTTAGATTTTTTTTCTTTTGTCATTGTAATCTCCTTTTTTATGGTTTGTATTCTTTATGATTTAGTGGTATTTTTTTTTCAAACATCATCGAATGTAATGACATTTGATAAATGAAATATTATTTATTCTTCATATGTCACCTTCCATATCTATTTGATTATCATTTATCTCATGAAACGAATTAAATGATATAAATTAATAATTATAC
>CAYNCC010000071.1:0-5414 GCA_964396035.1 uncultured Alphaproteobacteria bacterium | reverse complement strand
ATATATGGAACAGTATGAGCTCCACATTTATCACCAATTAAAAGCGAATCACATTGGGTGAAATTTCTACTATTTTTAGCTTTAGGCCCCATACGCACAAGACCTCTATATGTGTTTTGACCTTTACCAGCAGAAATTCCTTTTGAAATAATTGTGCTTTTAGTATTTTTTCCAAGGTGAATCATTTTTGTTCCAGTGTCTGCTTGTTGAAAATTGTTTGTTATTGCAACAGAATAAAATTCTCCAACAGAATTATCACCTTGTAAAATACAGCTTGGATATTTCCAAGTAATTGCAGATCCTGTTTCTACTTGTGTCCATGATATTTTTGAATTGTTACCCCTACACGCGCCTCTTTTAGTTACAAAATTATAAACTCCACCTTTACCTTTTTCATCACCTGGGTACCAATTTTGGACAGTTGAATATTTAATTTCAGCATTATCAAGAGTTATTAATTCAACACATGCAGCATGTAATTGATTTTCATCTCTCATTGGTGCAGTGCATCCTTCAAGATAACTAACATAACTATCTTTATCAGCAATTATTAAAGTTCTTTCAAACTGACCAGTGTTTTCTGCATTTATTCTAAAATAAGTCGATAATTCCATAGGACATTTTACGCCTGGCGGTATATAAACAAACGAACCATCACTAAAGACTGCTGAGTTTAGAGTTGCATAGTAATTGTCTGTATAGGGGATGACTGTTCCTAAATATTTTTTAACTAACTCAGGATGCGATTGAACTGCTTCTGAGAAAGAACAAAAAATTATTCCTAGTTCTGCTAACTTATCTTTAAAAGTTGTAGCAACCGAAGTGCTATCAAAAACATAATCAACAGCAACGCCAGCTAACCTTTTTTGTTCTTCTAAAGGTATACCTAGTTTTTCATAAGTACTTAAGATAGCAGGGTCTACCTCATTTAAATTTTTTAATTTTTTTTTAGACTTAGGTGCAGAATAGTAATAAGAATCTTGATAATTTATTTTAGGGAATTTAACCATACTCCAATTAGGCTCTTCCATTTTTGTCCATGCTTTAAATGCCTTTAATCTCCATTCTAAAAGCCATTTAGGCTCATTCTTTTTCTTTGAGATTAATTTAACAATATCTTCATTAAGACCTTTTGGAGCTTTATCTGAGTCTATATCAGTTGTAAAACCGTATTTATATTTTTCTGTTATAGATTTAACAGTTTTTTTTGTTTGCGTGTCTATAGACATAAATTATTAAAAATAATATATACTTATGAATATATAAAAAGGTAAACAATAATGTCAATTCAATTTAGAATAATTCTAAATTAAATTTTTTGATTTTAAATTATGTTAATAGAAAGAATTGGTTTAATAGGCTTTGGCGCAATAGGAGAAGAAATTTATAAAAAAATTTTAAAAGGTGTTGTTGCAGGTTATAAGATAGTAGGTATTTTTTCTGATGACATTTCTACAAAAAAAATTCCAAAGAATATTAAATGTTATTCTTTTGATACATTGATGAAGAAAAAGCCAAATATAATTATAGAAGCAGCTGGTGTCCAGGCATGTATAGATTATGCAGAAAAAATCTTAAAAAATAATATAGATTTTATGTGTTTATCAGTTTGTGCTTTTGCTGATAAAAAATTTTTCAAAAGAATTGTATCTTTGTCAAGAAAAGTAAAAAGCAAAACATATATTCCTACAGGTGCTATTGCTGGTTTAGACGCAATATCTGCTGTGTCTTTTTCAAAAGAAATTAAATCTGTAGAACTTATTCAAAGAAAACCCCCTAAAGCTTTGTTAACTATTGCTGAGGCTAAAAATATAAAAAAAGAAAAAGTTTTATCCAATAATTCTGCAAGAAAAATTTGTAAAGAATTTCCTAAAAATTCAAATATAGCTGCAACTTTATCAATCTGTGGTGTCGGATTCGATAAAACAAAAGTAATTATTATTGCAGATCCAAAAATAAAAAAAAATATCGCTGAAATTTTTGCTATTGGTAAATTTGGAAAATTAAAAATTATTTTAGAAAATAATCCAAGTATAAATCCAAAAACATCAAGGTTAACAGCAATGTCAATAATTCTTAGCTTAAAAAAAAGAAATAATTATTTTCTTAGTGCTTTCTAATTTTATTCTTTATTTTCTTTATTTAAAATAGGTCTTCCTGTTTCAGGATCAATTTCTAGAGCATTAAAACTTTTTGTAGTTTCATTAGTTCTTGTTCCTTCTCTATTTTTTTGAGGTAAAAGAGGTTTTGGTAAATCAAAAATCGCGATTTCTTGTAAATTACTTAAATCTTCTTCTATATCTATATTCTCTTTCGCTTTAACTTTCTGACCTTTCTGTTGAATTCCTTCTCCAACTTTAATTAATCCGGCAGTTATTTCTTCATGATTTTTTCTTGTATAATCTATTTTGTATGCTCTAGGTATACTTTTTATTTTATTTTCTTTATCTAATTTTGTTGCCCAAATATATATCTCACCTTCAGTGTTTTTTATTTTATCAGGCTCATTTATTATTGCCCAATGTAATTGAAATTCTTCTGGCAAAGTAGAACTGCTAGGCCAACCTATAAAATCTTTTAGAGAAAGTAATACCACAATAGAAAACAAAGTTGCTGTTAATATAATAATGCTTTTTATAATCCAGAACTTTCCTTTTGAAAGAATTATGAGCCATAATATTAGAGCAACTAATATTAGAAAACTTGCAGTTAAACCGATTATCCCTTCTGCCATTCTTGCACCAATTTTTTGGGAAGTTTGTTTACATTACTTACTTCACCTTTTGCATTAACACTAAATCTTGTAACTGTAACCTCATCTCCTTTTATTTTTAAATCAACAGTTTCTCTCAAAACTACAGAATAAGGATTGATTTTGTCTATTTGGATAGTAACTGGAACCGGTTCCGCTCCAACTTTAAAATACATATGAACATTAACAACATATTCACCCGGAACAATTCCACGTAGAGTTACAATTTCTCTATTTTCTGGAAATAAAATTGTCCCCGCTGCAGTTATAACTTCATCATTTCTTTTTCCTAAATCATCTCTATCTAAATGCATTAGGCCTGGTTCTCTAGATTTAAACCAAACCAAACCGCCTGTTGGGTCTTCTACATAAATATCTACATCATCTTCTAAATCATCTGGCCAAAAAACTGTTATTAAAAATTCAGCTTTTACTTCAATATCAGCTCTTTTTGCAATTGGATTAATTAGTAAAAATGAAATGATAAATAAAAAAACAAAACCTATTAAAACATTAAATAATAAATCTAAGAAAGGCAAATTGGTATGATAACGACGTTGCATAAGTTATTCTGTTCTTTTTAAAGGACCAATAAGAAGATCTGTTGCCCTAGCTAGGCTAAAATATTGTATTTTTAATAAGCTACCACAAATTAGACCAAATAAAGTGGTATATAAAGCAGTTGACATTCCTTTTGCCATTTTTTCTAAAACACTTTTCATCGCAACCTCGTCACTTATATCCACTCCTGCAAATGCACCTGTTAACATAAGTAAAAACCCTGAAACTGTACCAATCATTCCTATAGTTAAAACTAGATCAGATACAAACCAGCCAAATTCTTGATTACCTCGCCAATCTGTTTTATTTATTTCTGTATTAGGCATTTCGCCTTCTAGCGCTCTTGATATTTTAATTGTTTCTTTTCCACAATGTATTGAGGTTAATAAAAATAATACCATTATTAAAAAAGAAAGTTTTGTCCTATCCTTATCCCATACTTCTGAAAATAAACCGAAATAATAGAAAGCAAAAGTTAGCACAATTGTAAGGCTAATAAAAAGCCACCATCGTAACAAAGGTTTCATAATAAAAAAATAATAATTTTTTTTTTAATTTATTCAACAGTCAATTTATTTTATTATTCATAAGGCACATGATAGATTATACAAAATATAAATTATGTATTAGTTAAAATATAATTATTTTAATCCCAATGTTGAAATATATTTTTTTATTTATAATTATTTTTCTTCAGCCAAGTTTTTTAGAGGCTGAAAGTATTCAACAAATAAAAATAGTACATATCAACAGAGTTGTTGAGAGAGCACCTACTATTTATTCAATTAATCCAGAAATAATAAATAATGGAATTTTAGGTAGTAGAATGGGTATTAAGGATAATAACACTACTGGTAAGTTTACTAATCAAAAATTTGAATTAATAGAAAAAAATATAATGCCTAAAGAATCTGCAAAAGAAATTTTTGAAGAACTTAGGAAAAATAATTATAATTTTTTTATTTTAAATGTTTCTATAGACGATTTTAATAAAATACTTTCTTCAGACTTGATCGAAGGTTCAATCTTAGTTAATGCATCTTTAAAAGATAATGATTTGAGAAACGAAAATTGTAAAAAGCAAGTTTTGCATACTGCACCTAGTTATAGAATGGTTACCGATGCATTAATTCAATTTTTGAAAAAAAAGAATTGGACTAAACTCCTATTAATTTCAGGTGTAAATGAAAGAGACAAACAATATTCAGATTCTATTAAGATTTCAGCAAAAAGATTTGGATTAAAAATAACCAATGAAAAAATATGGGATTTTACTCATGATTTTAGAAGAACTGCAGATCTAGAGATTGTAAAATTTACACAAGGTGAGAAATATGATGTTTTAGTTTTAGCTGATGAAGGAAATACCTTTGGTGATTCTGGTAATAGTTTTGGCGACTATATTCCATATAGAACATGGAAACCAACCATTGTAGTCGGCGGAGAAGTTTTGAAACCGACATCTTGGCATTTCGCGCATGAGCAATGGGGAGCTAATCAAATGCAAAGTAGGTTTTTAAAAGATTCTAAAAGACTTATGACAAATATAGATTTTAATTCTTGGTTAGGAGCTAGAACATTTGGTGAAGCAATTACTAGAAGCAAATCATTAGATTCTAAAGTAATTTTAAATCAAATTATGAATGAGAAATTTAATTTAGCTGCATATAAAGGAAAACCAGTTAGTTTTAGACAATGGAATGGTCAATTACGTCAACCTATTTTATTAGTAACCTCTAGAGCTTTAGTTTCTGTTTCACCGCAAACAGGGTTTGTTCATCCAAGGACAGAATTAGATACTCTAGGTATTGACCAATCAGATTCAAAATGTAGATTTAATTAATAAAAAAAATATTTTATTTATTGGATATAACAAAATGATAAAAAAAATTCTATTAATTATTTTTTTAACTTTAATTCAAAAAATTGTATTTGCTGAGACGATATACGTATCAAATGAAAAAGACCACAACATAACTGTTATCGATGGAAATTCTTTGGAAGTTATTAAAACAGTTAAAGTTGGTCATAGACCAAGAGGTATAATTTTAAGTAAAGATAAAAAAAAAATAATAATATGTACAAGTGATGATAATAGAAT
>CAYNCC010000070.1:0-5513 GCA_964396035.1 uncultured Alphaproteobacteria bacterium | reverse complement strand
CAATATCTTTAGCTTCATTTATTTGCATTTCTGCGCAAGGTTTAAGTTTATGTTTAATAATTTTTTCAGGGTTTTTCTCAGCAACTTCCTCAATTTCCATTCCACCCTCAGTTGAGGCAATTACAGTTATTCCATTTGTTTCTCTATCAACAACCATTGAAATATAAAATTCTTTTTCAATATTTGATCCTTCTTCTACATAAAGTTTTTTTACAACTTTTCCTTTAGGGCCAGTTTGAGGCGTGATAAGAGTTTTACCCATTATTTCATTTGCTGCTTTTTTAACTTCTTCAATAGATTTAACAACTTTAACACCCCCAGCTTTACCTCTACCGCCTGCATGAATTTGTGCTTTAACTACCCATACATTAGTATCTAATTCTTTAGCAACATTTAATGCATCTTCTACACTAAAAGCTACCTTACCATTAGGAACATTAACTCCGTTTTTTTCTAGCAATTCTTTTGCTTGATACTCGTGAATATTCAATTTTATTTATATTAATACATTAAAAAAATGACACTTTAGAAAAAAAATAGAAAAAATTCAAGATAATTACTCAAATCTTTTTGCGTCTTCTCTTTTGCCATATAAAAAAGTCATATTTATCCTTCTATTTGTATAACTTTTTTTAAAATTAAAGCTATCAGAAGCATGAAAAAGATTAGAATTAAAAATAATAGCTCTATTTTCTTTATATTTAATTCTTTTCATTTTTGATTTTGTTTTCATTAAATATTTTTTAATTTCTAAATGATTATTATTATATTTTTGAAAATTCCATTTTTTTGGAGCCTCTTTGTCCCAAATTAATAAACCACCATTATTTTTATTTAAATTTGCCTTATCAGGTGTTATCCAAAAATTGACATTTATTGCAGCATAATCTGCATGAATTTTAATTCCTTTCATCTGGTTATTGCATTTAAAAGCCCATGCTTTAGTAAGAGGTGATTTTTTAAAAATTTTTGGATATCTTAATCTTATTTCTTCACTAATTTGTAATATTAAAGGCGCATTAAATCCGTTCTCTATAAATGAACCGATATAACCATTTTTATAATCAAATTCATTCCATATTGAATTAGTCAAACAGAAAGAAAACAATTTATCTAATACATCTTTATCTAAGAAATTATCAATCACAATGTATTTAAAATTACGTTCTGAATTTTTTAAAACAATTTTATTATTTTTATTAATTATTTCTTTTTCGATTATATCAGGCGGTTGATAATAAATAAGATTATTAAAGGTTGGTCCTAATTTATAACTAAAATTTTTAGACAATGTGAAAATATCAGTAGGATCAGAATTCTTTGGTATGCAATTGTAAACAACTTTGTAATTCTTAACTATAGTTTTATATTTTTTAGAAATTAATTTTTTTTTTAATAAATAATTAATTTGTTCAATATCATGTTTTAGTTTATTTTTTGAAACTTCATATCTAAATCCTTTTTTTATTTTTTTATCAAAATCTTTTTTATTTAATATTTTTTTTGTATTAACAAAATTTTTTATTTTTTTTATAAACAACATCTTTATATTTTATCGACCTTTGTACGTTTTGATTCCTGTGCTAGGAATATATAAATCTTTTGGTGCTTTTTTATTTTCATAAAAAATATCAATTGGTATACCCCCTCTTGGATACCAAAATCCTGATATTCTTAACCATTTAGGTTTTATAGATTTTATTAATCTTTCTGCAATATACAATGTGCAATTTTCATGAAAACATTCGTGATTTCTGAAGGAATTTGTGAAAAATTTAAAAGATTTACTTTCTATTAAAAATTTATTTGGTAAATAATCAATTACAAATTTTGCAAAATCTGGTTGTTTTGTTATTGGACAAAGTGATGTAAATTCATTTACTGTTAATCTTACAATATAATTTTTTTTTGAATTTTTATTTGGTATTGGATCTAAATTACATTTTTCCGGATTATCCGGTATATTTTTATTTTTACCTAGATAGTTTAAATTAATTTTTTTCATTTTCTTTTTGATTCATTTTTAAAAAAATTTTTGTAAAATTTGTCAAATTTTTCTTTTTTTATTGCATTTCTAATTCTTGACATAAGATTTTGATAATAAAAAATATTATGCCAAGTTAAAATCATCAAACCTAATATTTCATTACATTTAAACAAATGATGAATATAAGCTTTAGAATAATTTTTACTAGCTGGGCAATCTAATTCGTTATCCAAAGATTCTTTATCATTCTTAAACTTAGAATTTCTAATATTTATTATACCTGAAGTTGTAAATGCTATACCAGTCCTACCTAAACGCGTTGGTAAAACACAATCAAACATATCTATCCCACAAGCAACAGATTTTATAATATCACTTGGAGTTCCAACACCCATTAAATATTTAGGTTTGTTATCTGGCAGATGTGGGATTGTTTTATTAATAATTCTTAACATTTCTTTTTGACCTTCTCCTACAGATAATCCTCCTATAGCATAACCATTAAAATCTATTTCTTGAAGTTTTAAAGCACATTTAATTCTTAAGTCTTCATATTTACCACCTTGGACAATTCCAAAAATTGCAGAATTTTTTTTTGCATTAAATGATTTTTTACAACGTTTTGCCCAACGTAAAGTTAATTCCATAGAATTTTCCGCTTCCTTCTTTTTTATATGATAATTAGGGCATTCATCTAAAACCATAATTATATCGCTACCTATATTTTGTTGAAATTTAATACATTTTTCTGGTGTTAAATAAAGTAATTTTCCATCAATGTGCGATCTAAATTTTATACCTTTTTCTTCTATTTTTTTTAATTTTGCTAGTGACCAAATTTGATATCCTCCTGAATCTGTAAGAATTGGTAAATTACAACTCATGAATTTATGCACACCACCAAACTTTTTAAGAATTTTTTCACCTGGTCTAAGCATTAAATGATATGTGTTACAAAGAATAACTTGAGATTTTGTTTGTGAAATATTTTCAGGAAACATTGCTTTTACATTTGCAATAGTTCCAACTGGCATAAAAGCCGGTGTGTCAATAATTCCTTTAGGTGTTGTGATTTTACCAACACGGGATTTTTCAAAGTTTTTTATCTTTTTAAAAGTAAATTTTCCTTTATGCATAAAAAAAAATAATAATTTTTTTTATTCTTTTATATTATAATTAGTTTTTTGAAACAATAAGATCTATAGGTAGATAAATTCTATAAATTCTCCATTTAAAATTAATTAATTTTAGGTCAGCGACTATAGGATATCCATCTTGATTAAAATCTATTCTAAATGTATTTAAATTAATAAAGAAAGCATAATTTATTTTTTCTCTTAAATGAGATATATTTGGACCTTGAAACTTAAATTTATTAATTTTTTCTCTCCCGCTTTTTCTCTCCTTCTTTTTTACTGGATTTTTTATCTCATCTTTAAGTAAATTGTTATATTCTTCAGGATTATTTAATAATAGAACAATTTTTTCTGCAGTTATGAATTCTTCTAAAATATAATCAATAACACTAGTTTCAAAAAGTTTTTGGAATAATTTATTTCCTAGAATGTCTTTATTTTTAATTTTTTTATCTAATATAATTTTTAGATCATTTTTAAAACCTAATCTTAAAGATTCCCAATTAACATTCTTTGAAATGTAATTTACATCAGACTTTTTTGTAGCTACATAAAATTTGTAAATTCCAAAAAAAGGGTACAAAACATATAAAAAGAGAAAAGAAAATATAATTATAAATATTTTTTTTTTCATTTTTTTAAAAACTAAATTGTTCTTTTAAAACTTTTTTATCAAAATTATGATTTGGATCAAATAATAAAGATAATCTAATTGCTCTATCTTCTCTAACCTCTACCTTCTTTATATCTTTAAATTCTTTAAAATCTGCACTTACATTAACTGATCTTTTTTTTTCATCTAATATTACAAAAGTTACTTTACTTGTTGAGTTGATAAGAGCACCTCTCCAACTTCTAGGTCTAAATGGACTAATAGGAGTTAAAGCAAGAAGTTTTGAATTCATAGGTATAATTTGCCCACGAGCAGATAAATTATATGCAGTGCTACCAGCAGGAGTTGCTAATAAAATTCCATCACAAACTAGTTCTTTAATCCTCACAACATTATCAACTTGAACTTTTATTTTTGCTGCATGCCTAGAGTTTCTTAAAAGAGCCACTTCATTAATAGCCATAGCTTCACTTTTTTTACCATTTTTTTTTGTTACTAACATTTTTAAAACATGCATCTCAGTTTTTTTTGCTTTTTCTAATCTTTTTATTAAATCAATATTTTTATATGTATTAGTTAAAAAACCATACTCTCCTCTATTTATACCAAATATTGGTTTTGAAAGTTTTATAGATTTATGAAGTGCGGATAAAATAGTGCCATCTCCTCCTAGAGCTACAATCACATCAGCTTTATTCATAGGATAATTTTTATATTTTTTTTTTAAATTTTTAAGGGCAACATCTGCTTTTTTAGTTTGTGCTGAGAAAAAATTTATTTTAATTTTTTTTGATTAAACATAAAAGATATATTTAACCTCCAGTAACATTCATAGTACGTTCTAAATTTTTATTATTATTTTCTTTATTTATTTCGAAATCATGTGATTTTGGTTTTAAATAAATTGATTTTAGAATTAAATCTTTTAATTCTTTTTTACTTTTTGAAAGTCCTTTCTTAAGATCAACAAATTTATTGTGGCCTAAGCAAGAATAAATTCTCCCAGTGCATGTCAAACGAACTCTATTGCAAGATTCACAAAAGTTATTAGTAAGAGGTGTGATAAAGCCAATTTTTTGATTTGAGTTCTTAATCCTCACATATTTTGAAGGTCCTCCAGTGTTTATATTGGTATTTTCTAAAGAATATTTATTTCCTAAAAAGGATTTAACTTTAGTTAAAGGATAATATTGTCCAACTCTAATGTTATTTTCCATATCCATGGGCATAACCTCAATAAAAGTAATATCAAACTTTTTGTTTACACACCAATTAACTAGCTTATCTAATTCATTGATATTAATATTCTTCAATGCAACAGTATTAATTTTTATTTTTAAACCAATTTTTTTTGCAATATTTAATCCTTCTAGAACCTTTTCTAAATTTCCACCTCTAGTAATTTTTAGATATTTTTTTGGGTCTAATGTATCTAGAGAGACATTAATTCTTTTTATTCCATTCTTCTTTATTATTTCAGCGTATTTATATAATTGTGTGCCATTAGTTGTAAGCGTTAGTTCTTCCAATTTAGAATTTTTAACTTTTTTTCCAAGATATTCTAAAATGGTGGGCATACCTTTTTTTATCAAAGGTTCACCTCCAGTAATTCTAATTTTTTTAATACCTAAATCTATAAAAGTTGAGCAAATATTATTTATTTCTTCAGATGATAAAATTTCTGATTTAGGTAAAAATTGCATATTTTCTTTCATACAATAAATGCATCTTAAGTCACATCTATCAGTAACTGATACACGTAAGTAATTTATTTCTC
>CAYNCC010000069.1:0-5602 GCA_964396035.1 uncultured Alphaproteobacteria bacterium | reverse complement strand
CAATGTATGGAGGTGGCTTTGCTACAATCCCAGCTTATTTAGCAGATATGTTTGGCACAAAGTATGTTGGTGGAATTCACGGAAGATTGTTAACTGCTTGGAGTACTGCAGGTGTTTTAGGTCCAGTTATAATCACATCTCTTAGAGGAAGTTCAATCAACAATGCTATCAATGATTTGGCAGCAAAAGTAGATCCCCAGACTTTTTTAGAAAAATTTGGAGCAAGCATAGAAAATCTTGACGAGCTTGTGAAAGCAAAAACTGTAACAATTCAAAATCTTCTAGAAATTTTACCTCCTGGAACCGCAGATCCTACTAGCCAGGTTTATAATAAAACGATGATTGTGATGGCCTGTTTACTAGGGATAGCTTTAGTCGCCAATTTCCTAGTTAAACCTGTTAATCCAAAACATCACATGAAAGACTAAAACTATCTTATTTTATAAATAACTGGTATTTCCATTATCATTTTTTCTTTTTTGATTTGTTTCGGGAATTCCGGAAAAGGTGCGGCATCTTCAACTGCGTCAAATGAAGAGTCAACTAATCTTTGGTGTTTTGCCTTTAAAGACTTAACACTTATTAATTTACCATCTTTTCTTATTATAATTTGTAATAAAACTGCTCCTTCTTCTCGCCTAATTAAAGATTGTCTAGGATATTTTTTTTTAGCATCAATTAATTTGTAAATTTGTGTAACATATTCACTAATTATAGTTTTAGAGACACCACCCTCAATTCCCTTTGAAGTTCCGCTAGTATCTTTTTTGATATTTTTTTTTTGTTCAATAGATTTTTTTTGAGGAATAATTTTTTTTATATCTAGTTTTTTTTCAAATTTTTCTTTTTCTTTTTTCAATTTTTTTATTTCTGGTACTTTTTTTTGAATTATTTCTTCTTTTTTTATAGTTTCTTTAATCGAATCATCTTTAATATTTCCAATAGGAGATAGATTTATGGTAATCTTATTTTTTTGCTCTTTTATGAATTTAAAAGAAAAGTTTTTATAAAATAATAAAACGTAGGCATGGATGCTAATTGAAATTAAAAAAGCAAATGCAAATCCCCAAAAATTTAATTTTTTTTCCATTTATTTTATATATGTAGTTTCAATAACAACTTTTGAAATTTCATGGTTTTCAAGTATTTTTAAAATATTTAAGAAATATTCTGAGGGCGTATCAGCATCAATTTTTAAAGAAACTTCTTTAGGCCTTCTAGTTTTAATGATTTCTAAATAATTTTTTTTTTGTAGCTTTTTTTTTCTATTCTTACTATCAATGAAAACTTCTCCATTTTTTTTTACAACAATAGTAAGAAATGGCGTTGTGGGATCATTCTTTATTATAGAATCCGGAACATTAATATTGTAAGGGTCTATTTTTGTAATAGTCCCAGCAAGCATAAAGAATATAAGCATTAAAAAAATTATATTTATTAAAGGTATTAAATTAATTTGTTGTATTTTTTTTTTACTTTTCATAATTAATTTTGTTGTACTAATTTAATTTTGTTAGTACCTGCCAAACGTATTTCTTCAATTAACCTTACTACTTTTTGCACTTCCGCTTTTTTATTGCATTTTATTATTATTTTATAATTTTAATTTATTTTTAAATTCTTTTTTATTTCTTTATTTATATTTGAAATTGTAAATAATTTTGATTTTATAAGAAGGTTTCCATCTTTTTTTAAAACTATTGTTATAAAATCTTTTTTCTCTGAAATTTCTGCTTCATTACTTGCCAAATTGACTTCCATGGAGCTTTTTTGCATAAATGATGTTGCTAGCATAAAGAAAACTAGTAAAAGAAAAACGATATCAATAAGAGGAGTAATATTTATTGATATTAACTCTTTTTTTTCTTCGTAAAAAAAATTATTTTTGTGCAATTTATCTTTTTCTTCTGAAATTTAGCAAAGTATTTACTCTGATTATAGCATCCTTCATTTTATCTTTTGTATTGGCAATTTTATTTTCAAATAAATGATAAGCTGCTAAAGCAGGGATTGCTATTGCTAAACCAAAAGCTGTTGTTAATAAAGCTTCCCAAATTCCTCCAGCCAGTAAAGCAGGGTCTATTTGTGAGCCAGCTTTTTCTAGATTTAAAAAAGCTTTTATCATACCTAAAACAGTGCCAAATAATCCTAGAAGCGGGCTTATGCTTGCAATTACTTCTAAGCCTCCGAGATAATTCTCAAGATTTCTTATTTGAATAGAACTTATTCTTTCAATTTCAGATTCCCTAGATTCTTTATCAAACCTTCTATCGTTTTTTGTCAAGATTACTACTTCCACTACTCTAGCAATAGGGTTTTTTATTTTATTTATTTCATTTAATAATTTTTTTGCATTTGTTCCGTTTAGTTTTAAAATAATTTTTTCTAAACCATTAGTATTTGAAATTCTTACTATTCCAAAATGAATTAATTTTATTAAAATTATTGCTAAAGCTAGAATTGAGAACCCAAGTAAAATAAACATAACAGGGCCGCCTTTGGCAAATAAATCTAAATTATATAAATTAGGAAAATTAATGGGCATTGTTTAAAACTCACAATATTATTTTTTATATCTTATTTTCATGCATTCATTTATCATTTTATTTCTTTTCTTCGATAAATTTATTTTATCTATATCATTATCTATATTATAAAAGTCAACCATAGTATCATCAGTTTGTAAAATATCAATTTTATCTTGATTAATATTTTGTAAATTTTCTATATTATGATTTGCATCATTTAAACATGTTTCATAGGCTGGATTCTTATTTTTTTTTAAATGATCATATTTATTAGACATGTATACATTCTGGGAACAACTGTATAGCATGGGTAATAAAATTAAAAAGTATTTTTTGTATAAATTAATATTCATTGAGATTTTTGTTATATAAAAATAATTAAATATAATATTACTATAATATTTAAATAAAGATATAAAATGTATTCTTTTGAAAATTTAAAAATAGGTAAATCTTTTACTGAATTAAATAAAGTTACAGAAAAAAGAATTATTGATTTTTCTATAGCTTCCGGTGATAAAAATCCTGTTCATATTAATGCAAAATATGCAAAAAAAACCTTTTTTAAAGAACGAATTGCCCATGGCATGCTAATTGCATCATTTATATCATCTGTTATAGGTAACAAGTTTCCAGGACCAGGAACTATCTATGTTTCCCAAGATTTAAATTTTTTAAGACCAGTAAAAATTAATGATATTGTAAAAATTAAGGTAATAGTAGAAAAATTAATTTCGAAAAAGAAATGGTGTCAGCTTAAGACACTATGTTCTGTAAAAAATAAAATAGTTTTAGAGGGAACTGCTGTCGTTATACCTCCAAAAAAAAATAAATAAATATGAAAATCCTAAATGGATACTCAAAAATAAAAAAAAACACTGTCTTAACAATAGGTAATTTTGATGGAGTGCACAAAGGTCATCAAAAAATTATCAAACAAGCAGTTAAAATTTCAAAAGATAATAATTTAAAGTCCGTTGTAATTACTTTTAAACCGCATCCAATTGAATTTTTTAAAAAGAATCACAAACCATTTAAATTAACAAATGATTTTATAAAAATTGAAGAAATAAAAAAATTAGGTGTTGATTATTTAATTGTTATTAAATTTGATAAAAATTTAAATAAGTTACTGCCTGAAAATTTTATTAAGAAACTTATTAAATTTAGGCCAAAATTTATTGTTGTTGGTTATAATTTTTATTTTGGTTACAGAAGAAAAGGAGATACGAATCTTCTAGAAAAATTAGCTGACAAATATTTATATACTTTAAAAGTAGTCAAACCAGTTGTTAGTAAAAATAAAAAAGTGTTTAATTCAACCTTTATTAGAAAAAAACTTGAAACTGGGCAATATGATGTTGTAAAAGAAATGCTTGGACGAAATTGGTTAGTTGAAGGAAAAATTATTAAAGGAAGTGGTAGAGGAAAGAAATTAGGATACAGGACAGCTAATTTTGTTTTAAATGACTATGTTTTACCAATGAAAGGCGTTTATTTGACTAGAAGTTATTTTGAAAAGAATAAAAAAAAGTATTTTGGTTTAGCTAATATCGGAAACAGGCCTACATTTAATGGAAAAAAAGTTTTTTTTGAAAATCATTTTTTTAATCTTAAAAATCTTCTATATGGAAAAAAAATTTTTGTAGAACTATTGGCGTTTTTACGAAAAGAAAAAAAATTTGCTAATATTAAATTATTAAAAAGACAAATAGAAAAAGACATTTTGTTAGCAAAAAAAATTTTAAATAAGAGTAAATGAATTATAAAGATACACTTATTTTACCAGAGACAGAGTTTAGTATGAAAGCTAGTCTTCCAAGTAATGAACCAAAAATACTTCAAAGGTGGAAAAAAGAAAAACTTTATGAAAAATTAAGAAATAAATCAAAAAAAAATAAAAAATTTATTTTGCACGATGGACCTCCATATGCAAATGGTCATCTACATATGGGACATGCATTGAATAAGATATTAAAAGACATAATTGTGAGAACAAAACAAATGCAGGGACTAGATGCTTCGTTTGTTCCAGGATGGGATTGTCATGGCTTACCTATTGAATGGGAGGTTGAACAGGAATTAAGAAAAAAAGGCGATGACAAAAATAAGATTTCCATTAAAGAATTTCGAAATAAATGCAGAGCATTTGCAGAACATTGGATCAAAATACAAAAAGAAGAGTTTGAAAGATTTGGTGTTTTAGGAGATTGGAAAAATTATTATTCAACTATGTCATATAAAGCTGAGGCTCAAATTGTTAGAGAAATCGGGAAATTTTTATTAAATGGTTCCCTTTATAAGGGTTCTAGACCTGTAATGTGGTCTGTAGTTGAGAAAACTGCATTAGCCGATGCAGAAGTTGAGTATAAAGATCGTTCAGATAATGCTATTTATGTTTTGTTTCCAATTAATAAAACAAATCTAGAAATAGAAGGAAAAAAAAATATTAATATTTTAATATGGACTACAACTCCATGGACAATACCAGGAAATAGAGCTTTAGCATTTAATAAGAATTTTTCTTATAGCCTAGTAAATGAGAATTTGTCTAACAACTATTTTATAGTTGCAAGCGATTTAATTGATAAATTAAAAAATGATACAGAATTAAATATAGAAAAAATTAAAGATTTTTCTGGCAAAGAGCTTGAAAAAACTGTTTGTAGACATCCATTTTACAAATTTGGATATAATTTCGATATCCCTTTACTAGCAGCAGATTTTGTTACAAAGGATGAGGGGACAGGTATTGTTCATATTGCGCCAGGTCATGGAATTGATGATTTTAATTTGGCAAAAAAAAATAATATCGATATTCCAAGAACTATAAATGAAAGTGGAATTTATTATGAAGAAATTCCTTTATTAAAAGGAACACATGTGTTTAAAGCTGATGAAAAAGTTATTGATTATTTAGAAAAGAATAAGAAACTTTTATACAAAACAAATATTTTTCATAGTTATCCTCATTCATGGCGTTCTAAAAAACCATTAATTTATAGAAATACAACCCAATGGTTTATTTCCTTAGAAAAAAAAAATTTAAGAAAAAAATCTATAAATGCACTTAA
>CAYNCC010000068.1:0-5663 GCA_964396035.1 uncultured Alphaproteobacteria bacterium | reverse complement strand
AACCTGCGACCAATTGCTTCTGACTAAACCATCCTAAAATCATAATTGGTAATACAGCCATTACAGACGCTGCAGAAAGTTTGGCCCAGAATAAGCCCTCCGGGCTAGAAAAGGACGCAATAAAAACTGATAGCGGTGCTGAATTAGTTGAGGTTAGCATTAAAGACCAAAAAGCTTCATTCCAACATAATATAACACTCAGAAGAAAGGCTGAGGAAATACCTGGCAATGATAAAGGTAAAATAATTTTAGTTATTTCCTGAAAAATTGTCGCGCCATCGATTTGAGAGGATTCAATTATTTCATAAGGTATTTCTGCAAAATAATTATAAAGGAGCCACACTAGTATTGGTAAATTTGTTAAAGTCAAAATTATAACCATTCCAGTTAAGGTATCTAATAATTTTATATCTCGAAAAATGATGTACATGGGAACTAATACTCCAACTGCGGGCATCATTTTTGTGGATAGAATCCATAAAAGAATGAATTCTTTATATTTGTTTTTTATAAATGCAAGTGACCAAGAAACTGGAATTGATAATGAAATTCCTAAAAGGGTTGATCCTAACGAAATAATAATGGAATTGAATGCGTACTTAAAATAGTTACTTCTTTCTTGGATTTCAAAATAATTCGATAAAGTTAAATCAAAAATAAAGCTGGGTGGAAATTTGATAGCCTCTATTTCGGTTTTAAAACTTGTTATGAACATCCATAAAATTGGAAAAAATAATAGAATCCCAATTGCCAAGGTAATGACACTTCTAAATAATTTTGGAATCATATTATATATTCTTACTCATATTCTTAATCAGAAAAATAGCGACAAAATTAGCTAGTACAACCGCAATCAAGCCACCTGCAGAGGATTCACCAACATCAAAATTTTGAAGACCTTTTTGAAAAATTAAGAAAGGTAAGTTTGTCGTTTCCGTTCCAGGACCACCATTAGTTGCAATTGATATCTCTGCAAATACTGCCAAAAAGAAAATCGTCTCTATCAATATAATGATATTTATTGAACGAAGTATATTAGGTAATATAATAAACAAAGAAATTTGAAAATGGTTTGCACCATCAATTTTAGCAGACTCTATTATGGTCTTATCTATGGATTTCAAACTTGTAAGAATTAGTAATGTTGAAAAAGGGACCCAGGTCCAAGATAACATTGTGATAATAGAGCCTAATGGATATTCATTCAAAAAATCAATCCCTTCAAAATTTAATATGTTTAAAAGAAATGTTCCAAATCCATTAATTGGGTCCATCATTAAATTTTTCCAAAGTAAAGCAGAAACGCTTGGAATAATTAAAAATGGTGAAATATATAATAATTTTATAAAATTTGATAAAAAAATGTCCGAGTTTAGTAAAGAAGCAAATAAAAATCCAAAAAATACTGTAATCAATAGTAAGGATAATACGATTAAAAATGTATTTAAAATCGCGTCATAAAATGCTTCATCAAATATAAAAAATTCATAGTTCATCCAACCAGTATAACCTGTTGGTGAACCATCGAGCATGTTGTAATTTTGAAAGGAATAATAAATTGTAAGAGATAGAGGTATGACAATCCAAAGTAATAATATTGCAATGGTTGGAGTTAGGATCAGTTTCCCATAGAAAGAACGTGAATATGTCATATAAGATGCACTGACTCTATCAAAAAATAAAGCCAGTGCTGATTAAATTAATTTATTTTATATATCCACCTTTTTTCAATAATTTATAAGCAGATTTGTTTGCCGATTCTAATGCATCACTGACCGATTTCTTACCAGCTAGAGCAGCCGAGAATTGTCTGCCAGCTTCTGTCCCAATAGCTTGGAATTCTGGAATGGTCATGAATTGGACACCAATGTACGGTTTCCTTTTCAATGTCCCATTCATTGAAGGGTCGGCTGCATTCATAGCAGCAAGGGTTAATCTCGCAAATGGAGCATTGTTTAGATACATTGCGTTGGTATAGGTAGAAGTCCTTGTACCTGGAGGTACATTTGACCAACCGTGATTTTCAGCAACCAACTTGATGTAATCTTTTGAAGTGGCCCACATAATAAACTTTTTTGCAGCAGCTTCTTTCTTAGTACCTGCAGGTATTGCGATGGCCCATGACCATAACCAACCACCTTTTTCAGTTACAGCACTTGGAGCTAGAGCAAAATTTACTTTATTGTATACAGTACTTTCTTCTTTATTTGTCACAAAACTAGCCGCAACGGTAGCATCTATCCACATTGCACACTTTCCCTGATTGAATAGTTTTAAATTTTCGTTAAAACCATTATTCGCAGCACCCTTTGGACCATAATTTTGTACAAGGTCTACATAAAAGCTAAATGCATGTGTCCAGGCAGGGCCTGTCAATTGTGGATTCCATTTTTCGTCAACCCATCTGGCTCCAAAAGCATTTGCTACAGTTCCAATGAAAGCAGCATTTTCTCCCCAGCCAGCTTTACCCCTTAGACAAATACCATTTACTTCAGGAGGATTATGCAGTGCTTTGGCAAATTTAAAAATTTCTCCCCAAGTTGGTTTATCGGGCATTATCAAACCTTTTTCTGCAAAAAGGTCAACCCTGTACATGGTAAAGGAGCTTTCACCATAAAAAGGTGACGCATATAAAACTCCATTGTGCGACAAACCATTCCTAACCGCTGGTAAAATATCATCGATGTCAAACTTAGATGGAAGACTATTCATTGGGACCAACCACCCTTTCTCACCCCACATTGGAGCCTCATACATTCCAATGGTCATGATGTCATACGCACCACCT
Organism: uncultured Alphaproteobacteria bacterium; assembly: GCA_964396035.1. Classification (GTDB taxonomy): domain Bacteria; phylum Pseudomonadota; class Alphaproteobacteria; genus CAYNCC01. The sequence goes on along the minus strand of CAYNCC010000068.1, from coordinate 2,875 downwards.
TTATTAGTAATATCCAGTGTCACTTTTTGACGTAACACATTTTCTTCCATAAATTGAAAATCTAGTTCAATACCTGGATTCTTTTTTGTAAAATCCGATGACAATTTTTGCATTCTAACCATATCACCGTTATTTACGCTCACAATAGTAAGTTTTTCTGCAAATGCGGTAAAACTCATTGTGAAGAAAGTTATTATTAAGAATAAGTTTTTCATAATTGTTCTCCAAATTATAAGTAAAATTAAAAGAAGTTAAATTAAACTATATATGTTTCTTTGCAATACCTAATTTTTACATATGACCTCCTTTTTTTTAAAGATTTAAATGATCTAAAGTTTTTATTGCCTTTTGTCCATCTTCAGATTCAGGATCCAGTTCTTTAACTCTACTTAAAAATAACAATGCATCTTCATTTTTTTCCGAGTTGGCTAAATTTATAGCATCATTTAATGCTAGTTCGATATATTTTCTTTCTCTATTTAAAACCTTGAAAGAATCTTTCTTCCAGTAGTATTTTAAATCATCGTCTTCATCCCAATCACTATATACGTCATCCCATTTGAATGGTGCTTGATCAAACAAGTGCGGTTCTAATAAATGCTCGGCAACATCATAACCTTTTTGTTGAAATCTGTTATCAAGTGAAAGTCGTAATTTATCAGTGGTCTTATTAGGCAAAGCTCCATGTATTGTATTTACATGAAACAACAACAAATCACCTGTTTGATAATCTGTAGAACATATAGAACCCTTATATTTATCAATGTCTACTTTTAAATTGCCTGCACCTAATGAAAACGTGTGATTATTTTTTTCTCTATGGGTATAAGGAATCACTCCAAGACCTCCTAAAGCAATATCACAGTCACCAAGTGGTATCCAACTTGTATATTGTTTGTCACTCTGGAAATGGACAAAATCCTGATGGAACGGCGTTGTATGTTGAACAAATTTTGGGAACCATATCCTTAGTATTTTTTGGGGAATTGGAAAAACTCCATGCTCAAAAAGATTTGAAAGTATTTTTGTTAATTCAGCCCAATGACCTGAATTATGGAAGCTTCTTAATTTATATATTTGATGATATACTTTGATATAAGTTAACTCCCCTTCGGTGCAACGCTTATCAATATTTGCTATTCCAGCCATAGATTCTGTGTCTTTTTCTAGCCAGCCATTTAACTGCAATATATCACATATATCTTTTCTTAGACTTAAAATACTTTCTTTATTAAGCACCCCCTTAAAGAAAAGATATCCTTCTTCATCCATTCTTTTCTTTAAGCGGTTTTTATCAGAAATAATGCTATTTGATTGTTTTAATTCAATAAAATTTCTCATTTTAACATCTTTGCATTATATTCGCCTTCGTTTGTATTGTCGTGCATTCTATTATGAACGTTTCTATTGAATACAAAAGCACAATGTAATATTGTGTTTTAATTATAATTAATCCTATCTTTTTTTTATTATTGTTTTTAAAAAAAATCAAATTATATATTAAATCTTTGAAAAATTAATTATTAATGGTCAATCATGAATAAATTAAAATTAGGAGTCATTGGCGTGGGTTCGGTTGTAAGAGAAATCTATCAATATTTATATTTTAATAGTCATTATTCAGAAAACTTAGAAATAATTGCTGTTGCTGATCCTAACAAAGAATATAGAAACTGGTTTTGTGACAAATATCATATAAAAGAAAATTTTAGGTACGAATCATATGAAGAAATGATTATAGAGTGTGAACTAGATGCTGCACATATCAATACTCCAGATGATTTACATTTAGAGCCAACGCTTTATTGTCTAAATCACGGTATAGATGTCCAAATGCCCAAACCTACTTCAAAAAAAATTAAAGAAGTACATTTAATGATTGAAACAGCTAAAAAAAATAATCGATTTTTTGGAGTAGACTTTCACAAAAGAGATGATCCCAGAATGATAGAATTAGCCAATAGATATAAGTCAGGTAGGTATGGAGAGTTACAAATAGCGGATTGGTGGATGGTCGATGCTTTAAAGGTTTCAGATCCAAACTATTCCCCAAAATTTTTTGCCTCAAAAGATTTTGCAGAAAAAAATAATCCTGCATCATTTCTCACTGTACATATGATCGATTCGTTAATGATGGTTGTAGATTTAGTGCCTGAAAAAGTAAAAGCAATTGGTTTTTCTCAAAAAATGCCATCATTGAGTCCAATACCTGTATTGGGTTATGAGTTAATTGATACATTAGTTACATTTCATAATGGATCAATTGCCCATATTATCACGGGGTGGCATTTGCCTAATTCTGCACCTGATTTGACTGTACAATCCAGCAGAATGATATGTTCCGATGGATGGGTTGATTTGCCTGCTGAAAGTGGTGGTTTTGTTGAGATTCATCCTGAAGGACATCTTTGGGCAAATCCTTTATTCAGAACTTTCGAAGAAAAAGGAAAAGTTTCAGGTTTTGGAATAAGTTATCCTGGTAAAATATTTAATAACATTCTTAACTTTAGAAATAATAAATTATCAGATAATGAGTATCAATTCATGTTGAATCCTTTTCAAACCGGTTTTTATACAACTCTAGTCTTAGAAGGTATTGAAAACAGTTTGAATCAACCATTATTGTCAAATAATGGTGTTACATTTGGGTCTGAAGTCGATTTGAAAGATTTATTAAGCCGAGAATTGGGTTCAGATGTTTCAAAAAATTATCATCAGTAATTTCATTATATTGCTTAACAAATAAATAAAGATTCTTCAACAAAAATGATTTAGAATAGCAACGATGTAAGTGGCGGAGGGAGAGGCATCCACATATATTGATATTATTGAAGAATTTCCTCTCTCTGATATTTTTACCACCATTTTTACCACC
>CAYNCC010000067.1:0-5676 GCA_964396035.1 uncultured Alphaproteobacteria bacterium | reverse complement strand
CCATAACCAACAAGATTAAATCCTAAATAATCTAAATATTTTTGTAAATTTGCTTTTTTCAAATAATCGCTTACTACTTTACTGCCTGGTGCCAATGATGTTTTCACCCAAGGTTTAACCTTTAAACCTAGTTGATATGCTTTTTTTGCTACTAAAGCTGCAGCCACCATTAAAGATGGATTAGATGTGTTTGTGCAACTTGTTATAGCAGCAATAACAATGCTTCCATTAGTAAGATGTTTATTTGACTTTTCTTTTAAATTATAATTTTTTGTAAAATTATTTGATATATCTGATAATTTAATTAAATCTTGGGGTCTTTTAGGACCAGCAACTGAAGATTCGATTTTATCTAATTCAAAATCTATTTGTTTGTCGAATTTTATTTTTTCATTATTTTTTTCATTAAAAAGATTTTGTAGTTTTAAATATTTTTTTAAAAGATTTATATGTTCACTTTTTCTTGCAGTTAATTTCAAATAATTTAATGTAACATTGTCAACTGGAAAAAAGCCACAAGTTGCGCCATATTCCGGTGCCATATTTGAAATTGTAGCTCTATCTGGTAATGACAAATTTTTTAAACCTTCACCACAAAACTCAACAAATTTTCCGACAACATTTTTTTTTCTTAAAAGATTTGTTAAACTTAATACTAAATCTGTAGCTGTTACACCTTCCTTGAGTTTATTTTTTAAATTTATACCAATAACATCTGGAACTGTTATGGGTATTGGTTGATTTAACATTACAGCTTCAGCTTCAATACCTCCAACTCCCCATCCAAGGACACCTAGTGCGTTTACCATAGTAGTATGGCTATCAGTTCCAACAACAGTATCAGGATAAACCATAATATCATTGTTAATTTTTTTACTACTTACTACTGATGCTAAATATTCTAAATTAACTTGATGACATATGCCATTACCAGGTGGAATAACTTTAAAATTATCAAAAGATTTTTGACTCCATTTTAAGAAATTATATCTTTCTGAATTTTCTTTAAATTCTCTTTCGAAATTCATTTTAAATGCATCATTACTTCCATAAAAATTAACATTTATTGAATGATCTATAACAAGATCTACAGGAACAAAAGGATTTATTTTTTTTATATTTCCACCTTTTTCGTAGAATTTTTCTCGCATGGCAGCTAAATCAACAATAGCTGGAATACCAGTAAAATCTTGCATTAAGACTCTACTAGGTTTAAAGAAAATTTCTGATTTTTTGAAGTTATTAAATAAATACTTTATTTGTTTAAAATATTTAGAATTATTTTCACTATTACGCACTATATTTTCTAAAAGAATTCTTTTTGAATAAGGTAGTTTTTCTACATTATAGTTAGTTTTTCTTCCAAACTCTTTTAAGCTGTAGTAATAGTAAATTTTATTGTTTAAATTAAAACTTTTTTTAATATTTAAATTCATAGAATTTCTTTATTGATTACAATATAAAACTTAATTAAATAAAATTAATGTCTTTTTTTGAAATAAAAAATATTTCCTGTATTAGAGGCAATAAATTATTATTTAAAAACCTTAATTTTAAACTTAATAATAAAGAACTTCTTATTATTAAAGGTGCTAATGGTTCAGGAAAAACAACTTTATTAAAGATCCTAACTGGGTTAATGAGACCTATTTCAGGATCAATAATTATTAACAAAAAAAAAATAAATTTATCAAAAGATGAATATTTTAAATATTTTGAATATGTTGGACATGAAAACGCAATAAAAGGTGCATTGACAGTCAGAGAAAATTTAAATTTTTATCTTAAAATTAAAAAAAATTTAACAAAAAAAAACTTTGATAAAGCTATTAAAGTTTTCAATTTAAAAAATCTTTTAGATATTAAAATTGAAAATTTATCATCAGGCGAAAAAAGACGGGTATCACTTTCTAAATTAATACTATCAAATAGTAAAATATGGTTTTTAGACGAACCAACTAATGGTCTAGACAAAGTAAATACAAAAAATTTTTATAATATTTTAAAGCAACATTTACACTTAAATGGCCTAGCAATAATTGCAAGCCATGAAAATATGAAAATTAAAAATAAAAATATTAATTTATCAACAATCTAATTTAAATATGTCAAATTTTTTTAATTTAATAATTACTGATGTTAAAATTTCATTAAGAAAAAAAAATGAAAGTATAATCTCTATATTATTTTTTATATTCTCAATATTAATTTTACCTCTTATATTTCAAGGAGATCAGGAAATTCTTAAAAAATTTTTAGTTGGTATTATTTGGTTTTTGACATTGTTAACAATAATTTTTTCAGTAGAAAAACTTTTTGAAAACGATTATGAAGATGGAACTTTAGATCAAATTTACATATCAGGTGTGCCACTAGAAACAATTTTTATATCAAAATCATTATCTATCTGGATCCTTACATGTCTTCCTATAATCATTTTATCTCCTTTATTGCTTTTACTTTTTGATCTCCAAACAGAAAGAATATTTAATATTTTTATATCTCTTTTAATCGGCACCCCAATTTTATGTATGATAGGAACAGTTACATCTGCCTTGGTGCTTGGTTTCAATAAAGGAAGTTCTATTATATCTTTAATAACGCTTCCTCTTTATATTCCTGTATTAATTTTTGGAATAGAAGCAACAAATTCTGAAATTGTTTTTAATCATATTGGTTCAGAATTTAAAATATTAATTGGATATTTATTAATTGTTACTGCATTATCTCCATGGATCGGGGGTTTGGCTCTTAGGCTAAAATATAGATAAATGAAAACTGCTATAATTCATTCTTATAATGGCATGGGAGATCTTATTTGGCATCTTCCATATATACATGCAATAGCAAGAGAAACTACAGAAAAAAAAATTATTTTGTATTCAAAAAATACAACTAATGCTCAAGAATTATTATGCGCAGATCCTTATATCGATAAAATAATAAATTTAGATGATACAAGAGGAATTTTTACAAATTTAATAAGTTTTTTTAAAATTTTAAAATCTTTAAAAAAAAATAATGTAAAAAAAATATGGATATTTCATGAAAGTGTAAAATATGCTTTTGCTAGTTTATCTGCTGGAATTAAAGAAAGATTTGGATATGAATATGGATTACAAAAATTTTTTTTATCAAAAAGAAATGTTATGCCTGAAAATTCTAGAACTGAAAGGCCGTTCGAAAAAGCAAGAATTTTTTTAGATTCACATGGCATAAAAAAAGAAAAAATAAAAACAAATTTTTTTATTGAAAAAAAAATATTAAAAAAAATAAAAAAAAAATATAAAAAAAAATCAAAACCCTGGATAGTTATATCAACAACAAATAAGGCTGATTTTAAAAAATGGCCAAATGAAAGGTTTTCAAAATTAATAGATTTAATATTAAATTCTTTTAAAGGAACAGTTTTTATGATTGGATCTCCGCAAGAAAAAGAATTTGTAAATAAAATAATTCATAATTCAAAAAATTCTAAAAAAATAATTATATCTTGCGTGCCATTACATAAAAATGCAGCTATTATTTACAATAGTTCTCTTTTTATTGGTTTAGATTCAGGAGCATATAATCTTTCAGCTTTAATAGGAAAACCTTCTTATGCAATAATGGGTGCTTCACCACCATTAAAACATCTTCCAACTTATAAAGCTATTATCCCACCAAGTGGGGAAGTAAAAAATATTGTAGGAGCTGACAAAATTCCTGAAGAAAAAGGTATGAAAAGTATAAGTGCTGAATATGCTTTTGATTGTATAAAAAAAGAAACTAGTTTATTTAAATAAATTTTATTTTTTTTATTATGACTAATTTTAGAATATATAAATATGCAAATCCTGCAAATTTTTTATATCTTTGTGAAAAAATTTTTATTTATTTAATTTTTTTAACTATTATTTTTTTATCATACGGTCTATATCAAGGTTTTTTTAATTCACCAGAAGATTATCAACAAGGTAATTTAGTAAGAATAATGTATGTTCACGTTCCTTCGGCCTGGATGGCTTTAATGATTTATTCGTCTATTGCAATAGCAAGTTGTGTCTATTTAATTAATAAACATTTACTAGCAAATATTTTTTGTAAATCAGCATCACTAATTGGTGCAAGTTTTACTTTAATAGCTATTGTAACTGGTTCTATTTGGGGTAAGCCCACGTGGGGCACATGGTGGGTTTGGGATGCAAGAATTACATCTATGTTAGTTTTGCTTTTTTTATATCTAGGACACATGACAATTTTTAGTTTTTCAGAAAATACTTCAAAATCAGGACAAGCAGCTTCACTTTTGGCAATATTAGGATTTGTAAATATTCCTATCATAAAATTCTCAGTCGATTGGTGGAACACTCTACACCAGCCAGCAAGTGTAATAAAAATTACGGGGCCAACTATACATTCTTCTATGTTAATTCCATTATTAATAACTGCTTTAGGTTTCTTTTTTTATTTTTTAGTTGTTTTGATAATTAGAATGCGCTCTGAAATAATAAACGAAAAAATTAACAATTTAAATTTTACAGAATGATAAATAATCTTTTATACATATTTTCAGCAAGTTCATTTGCATTATTAATAATGTTTTTATTAATTTTAATTTCTTATACATCTTTAAAAAAAAGACAAAAAATTCTTAATAAAATTTCAAAAAATAGAAAAAATAATTAAGGAATCTAATGACACCAAAAAGAAAACGTTTTTACATAATATTTGCAGCTTTTAGTTTTTTTTGTTTTCTTGTTGGTACAATTTTAATTGTATTACAAGATAATATTTTATTTTTTTATACGCCTTCTGAAATCTCACAAAAAGATTTAAAACAAGATGAAAAAATGAGACTTGGTGGATTGGTAGAAGAAAATAGTGTTTTAAGAAACGGTACTTTAATTACTTTTACTATAACTGACTTAAAAAAAACTATTAAAGTAAGTTATGAAGGAATATTACCAGATCTTTTTAGAGAAGGACAAGGAGTAATTGTAAATGGTTACTTAAAAAATAATATTTTTGAAGCAAGCGAGGTTTTAGCAAAACATGATGAAAATTATATGCCTCCTGAAATAAAAAAAAAATTAAAAATTAACAAATAGATTCTTATGACAGCAATTTTAGGAAATTTAGCTTTAATTTGTGCAACAGTAACAAGTTTTTATCAATTTTTAAATATTAGAAATATTAATAAAAAGAGATTCCTTAATCCTGATAAATTAATATTACTTCAATTAATTTTTGTTTTAATTGCATTCTTGTCTTTAATGTTTGCCTATGTCGTTTCTGATTTTTCTATATCAAATGTTTACCAAAATTCGCATACTGCAAAACCTCTTTTATATAAAATTACGGGTGTCTGGGGCAATCATGAAGGATCAATGCTACTTTGGGTACTAGTTTTAGTATTTTTTGGCTTTCTAATTTCAAAGTTTGATAAAAGATTAGAACTTCGATACAAAGCTTTGACATTATCTTTCCAATCGTTAATTACTTTTATTTTTTTATTATTTATTTTATTGACTTCAAATCCTTTCATTACAATTTCACCCATGCCCATAAATGGACTTGATTTAAATCCTTTATTACAGGATCCAGGTTTAGCCTTTCATCCACCAAATCTATATATTGGCTACGTCGGTCTTTCAATTGTTTTTTCTTTTACCATTGCAAGATTTTATAATGGTA
>CAYNCC010000066.1:0-5736 GCA_964396035.1 uncultured Alphaproteobacteria bacterium | reverse complement strand
GTAAGGAATTTGATCCTTTTGAATTAAATGTTATTTATAAAAAACTTCCTGAAAAATTAAAAACAAATGTTGTTGATCCTTATATATCGATAGAAAATGATGAAGCTAGAATTAGTATAAGAATTTTGGATTCATCTAAAGATTTAAGAAGAAAAGAACTAATACAAAGAATAAAAAATGATTTTAAAAATAAATTAGAATTAAAAGAAAATCAATTCCAAATCGCTGGCGTCCTAGTGCTTTATAACAATATGCTACAAAGTCTTTTTGATTCTCAAATTAAAACATTGGCTTTCGTAATGTTTGGTATAGCAATCATGTTTGTTATTTTATTTAGATCTGCCATTTTGGCAATTATTGGCATAATCCCAAACTTTATTGCCGCTATATCTATTTTAGGAATTATGGGATTATTAAAGCTCCCACTTGATATGATGACAATAACAATTGCTTCAATAACGATTGGTATAGCAGTTGATAATAGTATTCATTACATTTATCGCTTCAGAGAAGAATATAAGAAAATTAATGATTACAAAGAAACAATCGATTTATGTCATATGAGTGTCGGTAAGGCAATCTTTAACACATCTGTAACTATTATATTTGGATTTTCTATTTTAGTTTTATCTAATTTCATTCCTACAATTTATTTTGGTTTATTTACAGGATTAGCTATGTTGATTGCAATGCTTGCAGTTCTAACTCTTTTACCAAAATTAATTTTATTAATTAAGCCTTTTAAATAATATAATGCCCATAGCTGATTTCGTATTTATCTCTTTAGCAATTTTTTCATCTTTATTAGGACTATCAAGAGGTTTTATAAAAGAATTCTTATCTTTATCTAAATGGCTTTTATCTCTTTATATTTCTTTAATATCTTTTGAAAAAACAAAAATAATATTATCTGGTTATTTAAAGGATACAGCAATTCTTGACTTGATTGCTGGTGTTAGCGCATTTCTATTATCTTTTTTAATATTATCAATAATTTTTAATTTTTTATCTAAAATTTTATCTATAAAGGGTATTGATTTCATTGATAAGACACTTGGTTGTTTTTTTGGATTTCTTAGAATGGTATTAATTTTTTCATTGTTATTTATTATTTACACAGATATTTTTTATAATTTAGAAAGACCTGCATGGTTCAACGATTCTTATTCTATAAAATATATAGAAAAGACCTCTAATTTCTTTAAACAAAAGTTTTTAGAATTTAACTCAAACAATGATATCATTACTTGAACTTTAAGAAATATCATACAAATATAATATGAATCTATAATAAATATATGTGTGGAATATTTGGTATTTTCAATCATGATGATGCAGCTACTATTACTGCTCTGGGTCTGCATTCGCTTCAACATAGAGGGCAAGAAGCTTGTGGAATAGTTACACATAATGAAAATAATTTTTATTCTGAAAAAAGACTTGGTCTCGTAGGAGATAACTTTACAAAGAAAGATGTAATAAATAAATTACCAGGAAAATATGCTATAGGGCATAATAGATATGCAACTTCAGGAAAAACTTTTTTAAGAAATGTTCAACCTTTTTTTGCAGATTTATCAGGTGGTGGTATTTCTATTGCACACAATGGAAATTTGACCAATAGTTTGTCTTTAAGGCATAAGTTGGTTAATAAAGGGGCTATTTTTCAAAGTACCTCTGATACGGAAATAATAATTCAACTTATCGCAAGATCAAAAAGAACTAATTTTGTTGATAAGCTTATTGACTCACTTTTTCAAATACAAGGAGGTTATTCTTTAGTAGTAATGACAGGAAAAAAATTGATTGGTGTTCGTGATCCTTTCGGAATTAGACCATTGGTCTTAGGAGAGTTAAATGGTTCGCCTATAATAACATCGGAAACATGCTCATTAGACATAATTGGAGCAAAATTTGTAAGAGAAATAGAAAACGGTGAAATAGTAATAATAACAGAAAAAGAAATCAAAAGTATAAAACCTTTTCCAAAAGTAGCCTGTAGACCCGATATATTTGAATATATTTATTTTTCTAGACCTGATAGTGAACTTGGAGGTAAAAGCATATACAACTGCAGAAAAAATTTTGGTATTCAACTTGCAAAAGAATCTAATACGAAAGCTGACATTGTTACTGCTGTGCCAGATTCAGGAATGCCAGCAGCAATTGGATTTGCGGAGGAATCTAAAATTCCATTTGAATTAGGGTTAATAAGAAATCATTATGTTGGAAGAACCTTTATAGAACCTGCTCAACAAGTTAGGCAATTTGGGGTAAGATTAAAACATAATGCTAATCATAGTTGTATAAAAGGAAAAAAAATTATTCTTATTGATGATTCAATCGTAAGAGGAACTACTTGTTTAAAAATTATACAAATGTTAACTAATGCTGGTGCAAAAGAAATACATATGAAAGTTGCAAGTCCTCCGATAATTCATCCAGACTGTTATGGGGTGGACACGCCAAAGCAAAATGAATTATTAGCAGCTATTAAAAAAGATGTTAAGGAAATGGCAAAATACATTGGAGTTAAATCTCTAAGTTTCTTGTCAGTTGAAGGATTATATAAAGCTATGGGTTGTAAAAAAAGAAATGACAAAATACCTCAATTTACAGACCATTGTTTTACTGGAGATTACCCTATAGTACCAATTGATAAAACTTTAGATAAATCTAAATTTGATCAATTGTCATTTTTAAGCAACGTAAACATTTAAAAACTTATTTTTTTTTTAATTGATAAGGATTTTTAGTTGCCGCGAATTTTAAAAAAATCGGTACATCAACCATTCTAAAATTTATTTTAAGTTGCTTTTCTAAAAAACGTTTATATGAAAAACTTATTTTTTTTGGATAGTTAGAAAAAATTGTAAAAGTTGGAGGGTTGGTGTTTGTTTGAGCTATATATTTAAATTTAATTTCTTTGCCTTTAATTTTTATTGGAGGGTTTAATTTAACGGCATTTTTTAACCACTTATTAAGGCTTGAAGTTGAAACCTTGTGCAAAAGCAAACTTTTAATTTTTATTGCATCTTTTAAAATATCATTAAATTTAGTGTCTCTTAATGCTGAAATAAATAAAATTCTATTTTTATCAACTTGAGGCAAAGCATTTGTTACAATTTTTTCCATTTTCTTTTTTGTACTCTTTTTATTAATAACTAAATCCCATTTGTTAAAGATAATTATTAAACCCTTTCCAACTTTAATTGTATGAGAAGCCAATCTTTTATGAATTTTTTCCAATCTATCAATTGTTGAATCAATTATTAAAATAATTATTTGAGAAAGTCTGGTAGCTTTTGTTAAAAGTGTAAAATTAAAGTTTTTTTTTTTATAAACACCTGCAGTATCTAAAAAAATAAATTTTTTTTTATTCCAAACTAAGCTTCTTTCTTCTATGTTTTTTGTTGTCCCTGGGTCTTTACTAGTTTTTAAGTCATTTGAATTAATCAATCTATTAATTAAAGTTGATTTTCCTACATTCGGATTTCCAATAAAGCAAATCTTAATTATATCATTCTTTAACATTTTTTTTATTTATAAGCTAATAAATCGCCATCTGATGTTATAAAAAATACTGTTTTATTAGAAACAATTGCCTGATTTTCAACAGAAGACTTAATATTAATTGCTCCTAAAAATTTTCCAGTATATGGAGATAAAGAAGCTATTATGCCGTGGGAGCCAGATACAATCAACATATGTCCTGCTAATGTCGGCCCGGTCCATGTTATAGATTTACCCTTTTTTTTAAATTCCTGTAATTTACTTACCCAAACAATTTTCCCTTCTTTGGAAGTAAGACAAATTAATTCATTATCTTTAGATAGAACGTAAATAAAATTTGAAGCAACCCAGGGAGTTTGAATCCCTCCTATATTTGAATCCCATATTCTTTTTCCATTATTTAAATTTATTGCTGTCATTCTTCCATTATGACTTACTACATAAACAATATCATTTTGTATAACTGCGTTTGCTCTTATATCAGAAATATTTTCTAATGATTTTTTTTGAACTAACTTACTTAAATTATCATTCCAAATAACATGGCCATTGGTAGAATTTATTGCATATATCTCTCCTGATGAATAAGTAACAATAACTATACCTTTAGAAACTACTGGAGCAGAAGAGCCCATGAAAGTAGATGTTTCTTCTAAACCTTCGTGAGTCCATGTCAAATCACCATCAATTAAATTATAAGCGTATAACCTATTATCTTTTGAAAGAACTAAAAATAAACTTCCTGAAATTATTGGCGCAGCTCTAATTGGTGCAACAATATTTTTATTCCAAACAACCTTTCCATTATTTTTATTAAGGACAAAAATGTCCCCTGTTCCTGCAGTAACAGCTAATAAATCATTTTCTACAGCCAGTCCTCCATTTATTATGCCTGAAGATTTTCCGACTTTTTTTATTAGTTTTCTTACCCACTTTTTTTTTCCTGTATTTTTATTAATTGCTGTAACTGTAAGATTTGTATCTAGTGTGTAAATTTTTTCTTCATCTATAACAGGGTCTGAAGATATTGGCCTTTTTTTATTTTGTCCCTTACCAACAGAGGTTTTCCAAAAAAAACTAATTTTATTATCCACTAGAGGATGTAATACTCTGTGAGCTTCATTGTTAGTTAATTGTTTCCAAGAATTGTTTATTTTTGGTTTTGGTAGGCGAACTTTTATGCCTCTTAAGCTTTTATCAGGTTTAGCAACTGTTTCAACATAAGTCTCATATTTATAATCTTTCTTATCCTTTTCTTTATCATCTTTAAAAAAACTACAACCATTTAATAAAAAGATTAAAAAGTAAAAAAAAAAGTTTAAATAAATAAATTTTTTCATTTTTTTTTGTTAATCATTTCAATCAATGTTTTCGATCTCTCTTTTAATAATTCCCCAGAGTCCTCACTATCAATTATTGTATTTAATGACTGCAATGCATTATCTGTATCATTCTTTTTTAAATAGTAAGATGATAATAATTCATGCGAAATATACTTCCATGGAGACGTGGGTTTAGATAAAGCAACAATTTCATCAAGATTGCTAATATTTTCAATATCTGATTCAATTTCATAATTAAATTTTTGTAATTTAATAAGTCCATAAAACAAACTATTTTTTTTAACTTTATAATCTTTTAAATCTGAAGAGATTTCCTTTTTATTAAATAAATCAAATAAATATAAAATAGATAAATCACTGTAACCCGATGCTTGAGAGTTATTAATTTCCTTAAAAATTTTTTCGGCTTTACCATAATCGTTTTCTTCAATATATTTAATTGCCTCAAAGAAAAGCTCGCTTTGTTTTGCAATTTTCTTGTCTTTATTGTGTTTATATAAATTAAATGATGCAGTTATGGTTAATATTATAATTATTATAGAAAAAATATATTTTTTGTACTTGTTCCAAGCCCTTTTGTAATTATCTTCTCTAACTTCTTGGTCTATTTCTTTTATAAAATTTTGTTCATCAGTCATGTTATTTCCATTTAATAGAACATCCCATGCTTGGTGTCTGTTCTTTAGGCCCATTGCCTGATTTAATTATTTGATCAAATGCATTTAATAATTCTTTATCTTTCAGTTCTTCTCCTGAAATACCAGAATTATCAAGTCTTCCTCTATATTGAAGTTCTAAATTTTTATTATAACCAAAAAAATCTGGAGTGCATACAGCACCATAAGATTTAGCAATTTCTTGTGTTTCATCATATAGGTAG
>CAYNCC010000065.1:0-5782 GCA_964396035.1 uncultured Alphaproteobacteria bacterium | reverse complement strand
GCATTCCTAAACAAATACCAAAATAAGGAATATTATTAAGTCTTGCATAATTAGCTGCGTTAATTTTACCCTGCGTTCCTCTTATACCAAAACCACCAGGAATTAAAATACCGTTAATCCTATTTAGAGTATCTATCTTTATTTTCTTCTCAAAAATTTCAGAATCTAGCCATTCAATATTTAATTTAACATTATTTGAAATTGAACCATGAATGAGAGCTTCAATTAAAGATTTATAAGAGTCTTCTAACGTATTGTATTTACCTACTAATCCTATTGTAACCTCGCCTTCTGGATTAGAAATTCTTTTTTCTATTAACTCCCATTTTTTCAAATCTGGTTTTTTAGTTTTTAAATTAAAAAAATTACAAACTTCTTTATCTAAACCGTGATTATGTAAATTACGTGGAACCTCATAAATATTATTTACATTTACAGCTGGAATTACTGAATTGTTATTTACATTACAAAACAGGGATATTTTCTTTTTAGAATCTTCAGGTAGAGGCCTTTCACATCTACATAATAAAATATCTGGTTGAATTCCTAGCCCTAAAACTTCTTTAACAGAATGTTGCGTTGGTTTTGTTTTAAATTCTCTTGAACTTTCTAGGTAAGGTACAAGTGTTAAATGAATAAACAAAGTATTTTCTTTTCCTAATTCGTTTCTTAATTGTCTTATAGCTTCTAAGAAAGGTAATCCTTCAATATCTCCAACCGTCCCACCTATTTCACAAAGAACAAAATCATCTTTTTTAGTGTTTTTTAGAATAAATTCTTTAATTTCATTTGTAACATGCGGTATTATTTGAACAGTTGAACCAAGATAATCGCCTCTTCTTTCTTTTAATAAAACATTGGAAAATATTTGACCTGATGTTAAATTATCATCTTTCATATTCGGAACGCCAGTAAATCTTTCATAATGTCCTAAATCTAAATCTGTTTCTGCACCATCATCTGTAACAAATACTTCACCATGTTGATAAGGACTCATAGTTCCTGGGTCTATATTTAAATAGGGATCTAATTTTTTTAAATGTACCTTATATTTTCTAGATTGCAAAAGAGATGCTAACGAAGCAGCAGCAAGACCCTTACCCAATGAAGATGTTACACCGCCAGTTATAAATATAAATTTAGTCATTTACATAAAAAAAAAGAGGCAAAAGTGCCTCTTTATATCTTTTAGTTATATTAGTAAAAAAAAATAATCTTTTAATCTGCCAATGGCACATTAGGATCTTTATCATTTAAATTATTTTCATTGTTAATTATATCATTTTCAATAATAGATGTATCAGAATCTTTTTCCGATGTTACTACTGCAAGTGAAATACTAGTAATAATAAATCCAGCAGCTAAATACGAAGTAATTTTAGTAATAAAATTTGTTCCAGATTGAGAAGAGATTATGTTAGACATGCCTCCACCAAGACCTCCTAAGCCCCCTTCACTCTTTTGTAAAAGAACACTTACAACAAGGCATGCTGCTACAATTATATGTATTGTTAATAATATTCCAGCCATAAATTTTATCTTGATTATATATTATTTATTATTTAAAAAACAAATTATTTATTCATTAAATAGATAAAATTGATAATAAAGTTTTACTTTTTAAACTTGCGCCACCTAAAAGAAAACCATCTACTTCATTACAACTTAAGAAATTCTTGGCATTTTTTTCACTAACAGACCCTCCATATAATATTTTAACATTTTTATATTTCGGACTTATTTTTACAATTGTTTTCTTTATAAATGAATGTAATTTTGAAATTTCATCAATTTTAGGAGTTACGCCTGTGCCTATTGACCAAATAGGTTCATATGCAATTATAATTCCTTTATTTATTTTTTCTTTAGGTAAAGAATCATTTAATTGTTTACTTAAAAAAGTTTCTGTTTTTTTTTGTTTTTTTGTAGATAAACTTTCTCCTATACAAATAATAGCATTAAGTCCTTTTTTATTAGCAGATTGTATCTTTTTTTTAATAAGTTCATTACTTTCAAAATAAGCAGTTCTTCTTTCAGAGTGTCCTATTATCACATATTTACACCCTATATCTTTTAATACAGAAGGACTATCATCCCCTGTAAAAGGGCCTGAATTCTCATAATGACAGTTTTGAGCACCTAACAATACTTTATTTCCCACAAATTTTTTTACTGAAGATATAATAGATGTTGAAGGACAGATAATAAGATTATGTTTGAGGGCTTTTCTTTTTTTTAGAATTTTATTTAATAATTTTTTTGCATCTTTAAAAAGAAAATTCATTTTCCAATTAGCAATAATTATCTTTTCTTTTTTCATTTGATAATATTAAAAATATACTATTTTAGTTAAATATTAAATGAATAGTATGGAATTATTTTAAATAAATGCTTCAATATATAAAGAAATATATAAGGGGTTGGATCCTTGCAATAATTTTGTTTTTTATCTTCATAAGCTTTGCTTTTTGGGGCGTTGGAGATATTTTTCGTAAAAATGACACTAATGTTGCTAATGTTGGTAAATTAAAAATATCAAGAAATTCATTTTTAACAGAGTTTCAATTAGCAATGAATGAGTTTAATAAAAATTTATCTGATAGAGAAATTTCAGCAAATGATAGAATTAATATAGCTAATCAAACATTAAGTAAACTCACTACAAGACATCTTTTTTTAAATTTAGCAAATGAAATGAATTTAGAAATATCTCAAAATATTATTAAAGAATCTATATTAAATAATAATTTTTTTCATATTAAAGGGCAAAATAATAAATTTGATAATATTTCATATAAAAATTTTGTAAATCGTAACTTTGGATCAGAAATAAATTATATTAATTTCTTAAAAGAAGAAAAAGTCTTAGAACTATTCTATGATAATCTTGGAATCCAAGAGAATTATCCAAATAATTTTAGTAAAAAATTATATAACTATTTAGAAGAAAAGAAGGAATTCGAGATAGGTTCAATTGATAAAATTTATGAACAAAGAAAAATAAAAAAACCAGATAAAAAAATATTAGAAAAACTCTTTAATAAAAATAAAGAGAATTACAAATTTGATGAAAGAAGATCTTTTAGTTATATCCATATTGATAGTGAAAATTTAATTAAAGATATAGATGTTAGTGAAGATGAAATTCAAGAATTATACAATGAAAGAGTTGATGATTTTATTATTTCTGAAAAAAGAAAAATTCAACAAATAGTTTTTAATACAAAAGAGAATGCAAAGAAAGCTCATGATTTATTAAATAAAAAGATAAAATTTGAAGACATACCAAAAGAAATGAATATAGAGAATATTAAAGTTTCAACATTAGATTTCTTAGAAAAAAAACAATTACTTGATGATTTTGCTGATGATGTTTTTTTATTAGAAAAAAATACATTTACTGAACCAATTAAAACACCTGTTGGATGGCATTTAATAAAAGTTTTAGAAATTAATCAAAAAAAAACAAAAGATATAAATCTAGTTAAAGATGAATTAAAAAAAGAGATTGCTTATGATAAATCATTTGATGAAATGGACATTATTATAAATGAAATAGAAAACGATTTATCAAACAATGTAAGTCTTGAGAATATATCAAAAAAATTAAATATAAAACTTAATAAATCAGAGCTGGTTGATAAAAAAAAATTTTTAAATAAAAATAATAAAGATTTACCTGAGATTTATTCAAATAAAATATTTTACCAAAATGTTTTTAATAAAAAAGTTGACGATAATTTATTTATCGAAGAAATTGAGAATGGTTTTTTTATAACAAGAGTGGATGAAATTATTGGTAAAACACAAATGAATTTTGAAGAAGCTTATGTGCAAGTTTTTAATGAATGGTCAAAGGTTGAAGCAAATAAAAATATAAAAAAAAGAATACAAAAATTTAAAAAAGAAATAGAAAAAAATGATAATTTTTTAGAAGTATGTGATTTATTAAAATTTGATAGTAGAACTACTGAATTTATAAATAGAGATAAATTAGTAGAACAAGGATTCAGCGAAAACTTTGCAAATGATTTATTTAAAGCCAATTTAAACGATGTGTTAGAAGAAGAAAATGAACAGATTTTTTATATAGTTAAAGTTATTTCAGATAAAAAAATTGATTTTGAAGAAAATAAATATCAAGAAATAAAAAAAACATTAGATAAAAGTTTTGCTACTAATAATTTAGAACAATTAGTGTATATGTTAGAAAAGAAATATCCGATCAAAATAAATAATAATTTTATTAACTCATTTATTAAAACAATGGAGTAAAATTTGAATATTTACCCCAACTTTAAGAAATTTTCTAAAGAATATAAATCTAATAAATATAATAGATTTTGTTTATGGACTGAAGTATCTGCAGATTTAGAAACTCCTATTACTGCATACATAAAATTGGTAAAAAAAGGATCAAAGAACAATTTCTTACTTGAATCAGTTGAAGGTGGGTCAAGAAGAGGACGATATTCAATTATTGGTATAGAAACAGATAAAACAATCAATTGTAATGAATTAAATAAAAAAACTATTTATAAACTAAAGGATGAAATAAACAATCTTAAAACATATACAGATAAAAAATTACCACCAATGATTTCTTCATTAGTTGGATATATGGGATATGACTTTGTAAGATTATTCGAAAATCTACCTTCAATTAAAAAAGATGATATTAACATACCTTATGCAATTTTTATGAGACCAACATTAGTTGCAATTTTTGATAATTTAAAGAATACAATTACACTAGCTAATATAATCACAAAACAAAATAATAAAATTAATGAAAATGCATTACTGAAAATTTATAAGAAAGCACAATTAAAAATTTCTAATGTTATAAAAAAATTGGAAAAAACATTAATTAAAACAAAACCAAATAAAAAAAAATATATAAATAAAGAAAAGATAACAGCCAATATTTCAAAAAAAGAATATTTTAATGTTATTAAAAAATTAAAAAAATATATAACATCAGGCGATATTATACAAGTTGTTCCTTCAATAAGATTTAAAAGAAAATTTACGCATCAGCCATTTTCTTTATATAGATCATTAAGAAAATTAAATCCCTCACCTTTTCTTTTTATATTAAATTTTAATAATTTTACTATAGTTGGATCCAGTCCAGAAATACTTGTGAGACTTGATAATGACAATAATATAACAATAAGACCAATTGCAGGAACAAGAAAAAGAGGTAAAGACGATTTAGAAGATAAAAAACTAGCTAAAGATTTATTATCTGATCCAAAGGAGATAGCAGAACATTTGATGCTTTTAGATTTAGGAAGAAATGACGTAGGTAGAGTATCAATGAAAGGTAGTGTTAAAGTAACAGAAAAAATGGTTATTGAAAATTATTCTCATGTCATGCATATAGTTTCAAATGTAACTGGAAAGTTAAATAAAAAATATCATCCATTAGATGTTTTAGCTGCCGGTTTCCCTGCAGGAACTGTCTCTGGGGCTCCTAAAATAAGACCAATGGAGCTTATTAATGAAGTTGAAAAACTAGCAAGAAGTTTTTATGCAGGGGCAATTGGGTACTTCTCACATAATGGATCTTTAGATTCTTGTATAACTTTAAGAACTGGATTAATTAAAAATAACATATTATATGTTCAATCTGGTGGTGGTATAGTTGCTGATAGCAATCCTTTACATGAATATGATGAAATAATTAATAAATCTAAAGCAATTTTAAATGCTGCCGATGATGCTGTGGATTTTTAATAATAATATTTAAATATGACCTTAATATGTATTTATAAAT
>CAYNCC010000064.1:0-5964 GCA_964396035.1 uncultured Alphaproteobacteria bacterium | reverse complement strand
GAAGAGGACACAATGGCATACTTTGAGAAGTTAGCCAACGCATAAGGTCGGGCACCACCACTCGATGTCATACTAGTCCCTGATTAAATCGAGAAACGTCCATACCCCCCTAGGCGCCGTCAGGGGGGTATTTTTTTGTCTAAAAAACTACTATGTCTTGTTTGTCGGTAACTGGTGTCGCTGGATTGATGGAGGTTGAAGAACCTTTACCTTGTGATTGGTCAACATTATTTACATTGGTTATGACAGTGCTACTAACTTCATTTCTCATATCTTTATCCATACCTGATTCCGTCATCTCTCTTGCTCGTTGTTGTGCAACATCTAAGGTAACACCTGTTCTATTGGCTATATCTTGAGCTAACTGTTGTTCTTCAGATAATTGTGGTAGTGCCTCTATTGCTTCACCACCGAATCCTACCAAAGATTTTCCAGCTGCAAGTGTGCCTTTGAATCCACCTCCAGCGTTATTGTATGCTTCTACTGCTCTTCTAAAAGGTGCAAAAATTGAACTGAAAAGTTCACTAAAAAATACTTTAGCTGAGTCTATTGCATCACCTATTATAATAGAAAACTTTTCTTTAAAATTTTCTGGTAATATTGCATCTGTAAACCCCTTAGTAAATTTTACGATTGCATCTATGATATCTCCAGTGATGGTGAAAAACTTTTCCTTAATATCCTCTGGGATGAGACTCGCAATAAACTCTGCTGGTATTTTAAACAATTCTACGAAAAAAACGGAAAGTGCAGATCCTATTGCCGTAAATACTCCCTCACCATTTGCAAGTTCAGTTTCAAATGCCTTAATACTTCTCCCCAATGCAACGAGAACAGTTACTACACCAGCTGCAATCGCAACAGGGACAGCGAGAGGTGCGAGTAGTGCGGTAACACCAGAGGACAATGCTGTAAATGCACCACCTAAAAGAGACACTGCTGCTTTTAATGGCGTGGTAAGGAGTGACGGTGCGAGTAATCCAGTGATTATTCCAAGTGCGACCACATTCTCACCTATCAATTTTCCAAGACCCTCGATAGTAGGTTCTTTAGAAAAATCTAATATGTCTTGCCAAAAGTTTGTGAAAGTATCTTTTAAAAAATTAAAAACAGGAAGTATGATACTATTATAAAGTTCATCCAATATCGGAGGTAATTTCTCTATCAGTAATTCTCTAATATTTTTCCATGTGTCACTCTCTAAAAATTTTGCGAGTGCAAAAAATCCTGCCGCAGTTAGAGCTGCAAATAATCCACCCTTTGCGGCTTTGTTTAAATTACCAAGTAATGTTTTAACTCCAACTAATTGATTTTTAAATACATTACCCAGTTTTTCAAATCTTTTATTCTGTTTATTATCTTCATCTTTTTGTGTTTCTTTTTGAACACTCTTTGGGTCTTTGTTTTTTTTCTCTGGATCATCCCCTATTTCGGGATCACGATCACCAACATTGACATTAATCTCAATATCTTCAAGTGCTTGAGTGGTTTCTCTTTGTGCATCTAAAAGTGCTTTACCAGCCCGAGTGCGTCCGTCCAGAGGACTTCTCTGTTTACCTAACAGTGTATTAGTTTCTCTCTGTGCAGCTAAAATGTCATCAAAAGTTGCGGTTGCCATTTACTTCCCCGATTTACTTGAACCTGTGTATAGACCAAACCATGCGGCCCCAGCACCTACGACAACACTGACCAGACCACTCTGTTCCATTGACGGTGCATCCAACCCCATATACCACATCACTACTTCATATAAAAGATATATGTATGTAGTAATAAACAATCTTGGAAATATTCTCCATTGGTCAACCATGTGTGCAAGGTCAATCCATTTTTGATATCGATTATCGGACATTTTTCATTTTCTCCCTTTCATATCTCTCTTTTTCTTCTTTAATATATTCCATTAGTAAACCAATGTATATCTCTCTTTCCCATGGCATCATATTTTCTAACTCTGTCAAACTATAATTATGGTGTTGCATCATTGCAAAATTAGTTTTGTAATAATTATGCAAACTATCATGAGAAAGACTTACTCTAAAAAACTTGCCAGGCCCTCCACTACAACCTCACTTTTTACTTTCGTCTTAGGATTCGTAACTGGAATCACATGACGCAATTTAGGCATTGTGTTAAAAAAATTTATTATACTCTCAAACTGTTTCCCTGTTAACTGTTCTATAAACTCGTTAATATCTTTTTTAGATATGTCTACACGATTAAAAATCTGATCCCCAAAATGGATCTCATGTATGCACTGAGTTAAAACTTCAAACACCTGTTCAACTTGACTACCATCTGATGCAACTGATTTCATATCTTTTAACAATGGGTATTTTAAAAATAATTTTACTGTATCTGTTATTTGTATTTGATTTGTGTGGTCAACTGTCATTTGAACTGATATATCTTCAAGATTAACTTCAGCGTCAACAGTGGTTTTTCCATCATCAGGACAAATCAAATTTAATTTAACTTTATCCCCAACAGATTTCCCTCTTATTTTTAAAAAAACATATTCAATATCAAATAATGGTGAGTTGTCTGAGTCAATCTTTTCAAAAGTGCATGAACTAACTAATTTACCCACCGTATCTACAACTTGTCGTTCATCTTCACTCTCTTGAGCCATCATTAATAATTTTTGTTCTTTAACTAAAAATGGTCTATATTCTATTTCCTCCCTTGTTGAAGGTATCGTCAACCTATAGGTTGGCGTGTCTAATCTTGGTAGTGCCATAATGTTTCATCCTTATAGTTTCCTTAACACTTTAGGTATCTGTGATGCTATATTACTTTCCACAGTATTTAACACTGCTTCAGCCACCCTCTGTGTTAATGGTTTGGGTAAATCAGCCTCATCAACTAAATCTTTCCAGTATCGGTATGCAAATGTGACCGATACCTTTTGTATTGCGTTAACGGTTGAGTAGTCAACTGCTTGTGCAGCTATCGTCTTTGGAAAACACTCAACCAATTCAACACCATATCTTTGTCTGTCTGTTTCGTCTAACTGGAATATTTTTATTGAACCAGTGTAATCGTTATAATATTGCATACTCCAAGTCTGAGGATTATATGCAAGTCGTTGCCATGTTTCAAAGAATCTTTTCTCTTTCATATCAGATGAACATTGAAACACCGCAGTCACATCGCCGTAAGAATAACCTTGAACAATTTCTCTTTCGGGCCCATAAATGTTTGTGTCAGGTGCAGAGTCCAAGTTACGGCCAGGAAACTCAAAGGCCTCACAACGTAATGCAGTTTTTCTTGCGGTCTGGTCTGCAACACTTTGACCCATGATTTGTGCAAAAATATTGGTTTGACTTCTGGATACTGGTGGAAAGAAAAATACCTCATAACGTGATGGTCTTGCAAAACCATCGTCACTACGAAACTCTGCAAAAATCTCATCAAGAGCTGCATACGCAATTGATTCAACAAAACTACCTAAGTTAAATCTATCTGCCATTAGACCATACTCCTAGAGTCTCTCCAGACTTTTCTGCTGGTAGCTTTTGTAAATCTTTGCACAGGTAACAGGGTTGCAACAACAAACTCATCTGCATCTATTCTACGATACTGTGTCTCCACGAAGTTGTACAAATATTTTTTGAGTGTGGGTTTTACCAGTGGTATATTTCTTACGGTGTTATATGTCGCTGTTAGTCTTGTTGTACTATCAAACTTATCGTTACTACTAAACTCATATAATCTGTCAAGTAGTCTGGTTCTAAGTGGTATCGGTAAGTAGTGTAAATTGATACCCAGAAATCCACCTCTGAAACTTTCTAGTGGCAACACCAGAGGAAACCTATCATAGTAAGGTAGTTTGTCTTTGTATTTTGGTGAGTAGAAAAACATATTTAGTTTTCCAAAAAAAGGTGTTGATCTTCTCTTTCCCTCACGAATGAGCTGTGCAGATGTGGGAGAGCCAAACTCTCTTATTTTGTTTTGAAACCAAGAGACTGAGCGATCTTTACCACCAGTTGCTTCAATTACTTTTTGTATAAATTCTGTTGCCATATGATTATTTATACTTGGGGTTCAGATGATCTTCAGTTAATATCTTAAACTCCATACCCTGATCATTACAATATTCGGTTGCAGACTTCCACTTTGCTTGATTGACACCCCATGTCTGAACCTCTTTCAACCACCTTGTAGTTCTCCTTTTAGGATTCTTGATTGGTGGTTTGCATTGTGCTTTTGGTTTGACCTCAATAATGAACTTTTTCTTTGACCCATCAGCCTGTTGAACTTTCATGTAGAAGTCTGGAAAGTAACGATGTATTTTATTGTCCCAAGGCGATATGTAGGGTATGATGACCTCTTCACTACCCCATTCAAGAACCGCATCGTTATGATCACAATACACCATAAGTTTACGTTCCCACAGAGAACGATATACTACTTGATTAGGATTACCTCGATATTTTTGAGGATTTGCTGGTTTATATATTCCACTGTATGCCATATTGTATAAATACTTAAACTAATAGGACTATTTATATGCCAGCATTTATCGACATCGTAAAAGGTCAAGCGGTATCAATCGCAAATCAAGGACTACAAAAAGCTTTAGGGAATTTGCCAGGCGTCATCGGTTCTGCACTTAATCGTGGGGAACCAACAAACAATGATGCAATGAGACCATCTCTCGATCCAAAAGCATTTACCTTTCCACTCGATGTGACCAACCCAGATCAAGGGTTGGGTAATCATGGTCACTACATGATATTTTTTATCAATGAACAACAGAACGCAAAAATATCATTTGGTAGGAGACAAGCTTCTGGTAGAGGTTTTTCAAATCTTTTAAAACAAAAGGCAGAGCAAGGTATATCAGACTTTATCAATGTTGCAACAGATACAATTTCATCAAGTGGGGTTGGTCAAGAGTTTCAAAAAATAACAAACAAATTAGGTCTTGACAGTTTGATAGATGGTTTCAGTCAAAGTATAGGTGAATCAACAATTAATCCAAATGATTTACGAGGAAGGGGAAAGTCGAACCTAGAACAATCAAACAATACCGCAAGAGTTGTAAGACCTCCAACAACAAGATTAGACACCGCAATCGCATTGTATATGCCACCAACTTTGAACGTCAGTTACACCGCAAACTACACTGATACTGAGGTAGGTTCTGGTGCGGTCGCTGCTCAAAAAACTATAAAGGCTGCAATTAGTGGGGGTGCGAGGGGTTTTGTGGGTGCTGCTCTCAGTGATGAGGTTCAAAGTGATGTTGCAGAGGGTTTGAAAAAGGCTGCTCTTGGTGCGGTAGGTGCGGTGCCTGGTTTACAAGGTGCGAGGGAAGTCTTTGAACTGGAACAGGGATTTATTATGACAAACCGTATGGAGTTAATGTTCAAGGGTTTACCCAAAAGAGGATTTCAATACACATTTAAAATGATACCAAAGAGTGAACTAGAAGCAGATGAGATAAAAAATATTGTTGATGCATTTAAGTTGAATATGTTACCAGAAGGACTGGAAACAGCGTCTGATGGTTTCACAGGTAAAAATCTAAAGATACCAAATACGTTTGATATCAAATATATGTACATTGGAAAAGAAAATGAATATCTTCACAAAATATCTACTTGTGTTTTAGAGAGTATGAACGTGAGTTATGGTGGCGATAGATTCAAAGCGTTTGATGGGAACTCAAGGGGTGCGCCTCCAGTGGAAACAACGATGACGTTTAACTTCAAAGAAATGGAACTTATCACTAGACAAAGAGCTGCAGAGGGTTTCTAATTATGTCTTTCTTTTCTGCATTTCCTGTCATACCATACGACTCTGTTGGAAACTATAACTTCAAAGAGGTTACAAATCTTTTGCGTAGGGTTCGTCTGCGAGCAAAGGTAAAAGAAAACGTGTCTATCTTCGACACTTACGATGTGAAAGAGGGTGAGACACCAGAAATCATCGCAGACAAGTTGTATGGTGATCCAGAGT
>CAYNCC010000063.1:0-6154 GCA_964396035.1 uncultured Alphaproteobacteria bacterium | reverse complement strand
CATGGTCAACTGTTGCAACTTGGTATTTATGGAGAAGCTTAGATCCTATTCCAGTTAAATATTAGAGTTATGGTGCCCGCCCCCGGACTTGAACCGGGACGGATTTTAAAATCCTCAGGATTTTAAGTCCTGTGCGTCTACCAATTCCGCCAGGCGGGCAAAAAAGTAATAAAAAAAGTTAATATTACTAATAAAAAAGTTAAACTGCTATCACCGTTTATAAGAAAAAAACTAAAAAAAACTAAAAAAATAACTTTTGTATATTTTTTTGTATAGAATTTTTCTAAATTTTCAATTAAATAAAGCATTAAGGGTACTATTAAAATCATTTCATATACAACCAATCTTGGTAATAAAATTGAAAGAAATAACAAAATTAATGCTGAAAAAAGTGTTTTTTCTTTATTAAAATCTATTTTTGAGATAATTCTAAAAAAAATATATAAAGTAATAGTTGTAAAACTTAAATATAAAAATATTGGAGTTTGAAAATTATTATAAGAAAAATATTCTGAAAATTTTTGAAATAAATTAAGAAAACCTATTCCTGACGATCCATGTGCAGTTCCACCTAAAGTTGTTTGAAAAGATTTTATATAAGATATAAAAAAATCCTTTTCATAAATCCAATCTAAATAGTAAATCCCAAGAGTTATAAATATAGATACAGAAATATAAAACAAACTATTCTTTTTTTTTAAAAAAAGCGGTAAGAAAAGATAAATTAAGAAATATATTTTGAATAAGGAAATAAAAATAACTGCAAAATAAAAAAATAATTGCCTATTATTTGTTAACAAGTGGTAATAAGCAATAATAAATAAACTAAAAAGAATAAAACTTACATTACCGCTTATAAAACTATAAATTACAGTCTTATCTAAAGCAAAAATAATAATAAGAAAATATAAAATTAAAGAGTATTTGCTTTTTAATATTTTTTTTAAACATAAAAAAGAATAAAAGAAAATTAATATATTTAAAAAACCCCAGAGCAATTTAGCATTAAAAAAATTTAAATATAATAATGGCTTAAACACTTGAAGTGTTAATGGCATATAAGGATAAAAAAAATCTTTATGACTAGGGGAACAAGTGTAAATAGATTTATATGGTTCTTGGATCAATAATAAATTCTTTACTGCGCAATAAATAACTTCAAAATCCCAAAAAATTTTATCTGCTTTATCAATTAAAGCAGCCTTAAAAGCAATTATCCAATCAAACGAGTAAAGTGCTACTCTATAAAAAAAAACTAAAAAAATTACATATGTAAGTATTTCAAAAATACTCTTTTTAGGAGTATCTAAAAATTTTATCATTTCTCACAAACCACAACTAAAAAAAGTCTATAAGAATTATTAAAATATTTATCTTCTATTTTTTGAATAAAATCAGGTAATTTCCATCCGAAAAAAGCAAAAAAAGGTGCAAATGACATATTTGTTGTAATTGTTATTTTTTTAAAACCAAATTTTTTTAAAAAATCTTTAATATTATTTTTATTAAAAAAAGTTATATGTTGGTCATCATAACTTACAGCACCAAAAAAATTTACAATTTTTTCAACAATAACCCATGGGCCCAAGTAATTCGGAGTAGTGATTATTAACTTACCTTTCTTATTTAAAACCCTATAGGCTTCGTTAATTAATTTTGCGTTATCTTGTATAGTTAGATGTTCCATTAATTGCAGATTAGTAATTACGTCAAAGAAATTATTTTTAAAAGGAATGATATTTTCTTTAATTAGATAAAACTTATGGTTCTTATTTTCATATTTTTCTTTTGCATAATTAATTTGTTTATTGGAAACATCTATGCCGAAAGATTTCTTTTTTTTGTCTAAATTACCAATAAATGTTCCTCCTGCACATGCTATATCTAGATGTTTATTATATTTTCCCATAATTTTTTTTACAAAATTATAGTGAATGTGATGCCATTTACTTTGAAACCCTTTTTTTTATTAAATATTTTATCGTAATAACCAAGATATAAAAAATAAAAATTTAAATTTGTTTTTTTTTTTTTTATTTTTATTCATAATACAAATAATCCAGAAGAATAATTTTAAACTTTAATAGAAAAAAAATTAACAAATAATCTATAGTTATAACTATACAAAATGATAGTCTCAAAATACAGAACATTAGAATATATTAAAGCTAATTTAATTTATATTATTTTATTTTTTAGCGTAATTAACATTCTATCTACTTTTCTTGAAAAACAAGTTTTTGGTGATTTAGGTATTCTTGGAGATGCAACACTTTATTATTGCGCTGCAACTAAATTTAAACTTGGTGTTAACCCCTATGATTTTGCAAATTGCTTTGGTGAAACAACTATGCATTATCAATATTCACTTATTGCTCTAATTTTTTTTTATATTTTAAATTTTTTAAATTTAGAAAATTACAAAATTATTTGGTTAATATTTGAACTAATTTCATTAGTTACAATTTGTATATACTCAATAAAAATATTTAAATTTAAGAAAAAATTTTTCAGTTCTATTCTAATTTTATTTGCCTTTGGTGGTGCTTGTTGGTCAGGTATTTTATCTGGAAATATATCAATTATATTATACGCAATTATAAGTATTGGAATTTTTAAATTATATCAAGAAAAATTCATTCAATTTGGTTTATTGATGATATTGGTTTCTTTTTTTAAACCATACCTTTTAATATTTTTAATCTTAGGTTTTGGATTATACAAATTTAAATTCCTTAAGCCTTTTATTTTAACTATTTTAATTACTCTTATTATTCAATTTTTATCTTATTTAATTGAACCAGAATTATTTAAAAATTATTTAAATGTAATATTTTATTCAACATCTAATGAATATTACAAAGATTTAGGTAGCGGCATTGGAATTATTGGAATGTTTGATGGTTTAATAAACCTGACAAAAATAGAAATGACAAACCTAAATATATCCAAGATTCTTTGGTTATTAATATCAATATTTATTTCATTTTTTTATATATTTAATTCTCAAAAAGATAAAGAAACAAATATAGCAATTGGTATTTTAGTAACAACTTTATTAAACCCATACTTGATGAATTATGATTTATATTTAATTATTCCAAGTCTCTTGTTTTTAACCTATAAAGTAAATTTTTTTGATAAATTAGACTATAATAACAAATTTGCTATATCGTTATTAATTTTAATGATAGTATTATATGATAAATTCTCTGCTTTATTTTTAACAAATTTAATTTTATTTTTTATTTTAAAAGATTTTTACTTCAAAAAAAGTTTTAAAAATATATGAAAAAAATCTTAATAAGCATACCTACGTATAATGAAGCAGAAAATATAAGAAAACTTTGTCAAAAAATATTTAATTTAAAAATAAATTTTGATGTAATAATTATTGATGATAATTCTCCTGATGGAACAAGTGAAGTTGTAATTAAATTAAAAAAAAAATATAAAAATTTAATTTTAAAACAAAGAAAAGAAAAAACAGGACTTGGATCTGCACTAAGATTTGCAATGAAATATGCATTTGAAAATAATTATGACATTCTTATAACTATAGATGCTGATTTATCACATAGGCCAGAAGAAATACCTTTACTTTTAAAAGAAATAAGAAATAGTGACTTTGTTATTGGATCAAGATATATGATAGGTGGTAAATCTAATTATAAAGGTTATAGAGATTTTGTCAGTAAGATAGCTAATAAAGCATGTAAATTTTTATTACAAATTCCTTTAAACGAATTTACAACCTCCTTTAGGGCATACAATAAAAGATGTTTAAAAGTTCTAAACAATTCTCTAGTAAAATCCGATGGTTATTCTTCTCAGATAGAATTTGTTTTTTATATACATAGAGAAAATTTAAAATGCACTGAAGTGCCTATAAATTTTCAAGATAGATATAAAGGAAATTCAAAAATTCCAAAATTACAAATTATTTATGGTGCATTAAAATTAATGGAACTTTTTTTAAAAAAAATATTTAGTGTAAAAATAAAAAAATAATTTAAATTTGAAAAAAAAAAAAAATTATATACTGAAAGATTATTTATCTTGGCTTATTGTTTTTTTGCCTTTCATATTAATCTATAGTAGAGCAATTGCAGATATTGTTGTAATAACTACTTCTCTTTACTTTATTTATTATAAATTAAAACAACGTGATTCTAGATGGATCCACGAACCCTGGATAAAAATAAGTTTTATTATATATTTTTGGTTCATTTTTATATCTTTTTTTTCCTATAATTGGGAGATTGCTTTTACTAGAGCAATAGGTTGGATAAGATTTATAGTTTTTATTACAGCACTGAAAAATCTTTACTTAGAAAATGAAATCTGGAGAAAAAGAGTATTGTATAGTGTATCATTCTCAGTCATATACATATCTCTTTTTATGATTGTTGAATTAATATTAATTTATAAAGATAGATTAATTAACAATTCAAACTGGCTTTATACAAGGTTGCAAGGTCCTTTTAATTCTGCTGGAAAAGGAGCTATAATGCTTTCATTATTATTTTTTCCAGCTCTTATTGGCAACTCTATAAATGGTTTAAAGTTTTTTAAAGATAAAAAATTATTTATTTTTATTTTTTTAATTACTTTTATTTGTATTTTGTTCTCTGGTCATAGAGCGTCTATCTACATTTTTTCTATATCAACATTTATTTATACAATTTATCTTTATTTAAATTTAAAAAATAAAAAATTTATATTTAAATTTGTATCAATTATTTTCTTATCATTAATTTTTCTAGCAATATTCTCAAATAAACAATTTGATAGAATATTTAAAAGTTCATATAGTGATTTAATTAATTACACCAAATCATCATATTATGCTGCAAGTGAAACTGGTATTAAAATGTTTATGAAACATCCAGTGACTGGTGTTGGACTTAAAAACTTTCACATTGCTTGTGAATTCCCTGATTTTATTTCTGAATCCCACAAAAAATATAACATAACTCCATGGTGGGGAGTTTCTATAGAAAGAATAAAAAATGCAGGATTTGACATAAACAACATAAATGTTAAAGGAGAATTAAAACCTCCAACATGTTATACTCATGCTCATAATCTTTATATCGCTTTATTAGCAGAAACAGGTTTTATAGGTTTCTTTTTATATTTAATTTTGATTTTTAAAATAATTCAATATTTTTATTTAAATATAAATATTTTAAAGCAAACTCCTAGCTTAGGAGTAATGATTTCTTTAATTCCATTAATGACTCCTATGTTGCCTATAACAAATCTTTTTTCTAATTGGAATGCAATTTTATTATGGTTTACAATTGGATGGGCTTTCTCTTATTGTAATATTAAAAAAAATTTAAAGTAAATTTATAAAACTTTTTATTTTTTTCTGAGCTTCATTAAGCTTTTTCTTATTTTTTCCTTTTAAAACTACATTAACTCCTCTTTTGCCTTTTTGAAAAAAAGGATAACTACCAATCTCAATTTCATTAATGTATTCATTTTGTATCTTACTTAAATTCTCAGCAATATTACTTTCAGCAGTATTTACTAGAATTGTTTTTGAAATCTCAGGATGACCAACTTTAATTTTTTTAACTATATTTTTAAACATAGCCTTCATAATCTCAGGTATTCCAGCCATTACATATACATTTTTTATTCTAAAACCAGCAGCTTTTGTTATCGGGTTATATAAAAGTTCTGCTTTATCAGGAATAAAAGCCATCTTTTGTCTAGCACGATTTAATGGCATCAAATCTTTTTTATAATATTTTTCTAAAATTTTTAGCGCTTCTTTATTTTTAGTAAGTTTAACTTTAAATGCCTTAGCTATTGCAGCTGAAGTTAAATCATCGTGAGTTGGACCAATGCCTCCTGTGGTAAAAATATAGTCATATTTTTTTCTAGTTTCATTAACCGTAGAAATAATTTTTTTTACGTCATCTTTAATAATTCTTGATTCTATAACATCTATGCCTATTGCATTTAATTGCTTACACAAATATTCTCTATTGGTATCAACGGTTCTTCCGGAAAGAATCTCATTACCGATAATAATAATACAAGCAGTTGGATTTTTTATTTTTTTCATTAATATATTAAAAAAATGACAAATCTTGAAATTAAGTCTAATCCAAAAAAAGAAAAAATAAATATTTATAAT
>CAYNCC010000062.1:0-6161 GCA_964396035.1 uncultured Alphaproteobacteria bacterium | reverse complement strand
AATACAAAATCTTTATTTTTGCATAATTTTCTCATTTTATCTAAATACTTTGGATCCATTGCTCCGTCTGCATTTATAATGCAACAATATTTTGTCTTTACAGAATTAATACCTTCAATTAAAGCACTTCCATAACCATTATTTACTTGTTCAATAATTTTAATATTTTTAAATTTTTTAATTGCTTTTTTTGTTTCCAAATCTTCTTTTTCTAAAACAATAAATTTTTTACATTTATAATTCTTAATTTCTTTAAGAAAAAATGGCAAAGACTCAACCTCTTTTTTTGTTGGAATAATTAGAGTTAAATCATGCATAGTGAATTATTTGTATTTAATATTTTTTTTTATATTATTCATTTAAATTTTCAACAATAACAATTAAAGGATTTATATGACTAAATACTAATGGAATATTTGCAAATTGATATCTGGGTTCAAATTTTTTTATTATCTTGTTTTTGTCATACTCATTTATTTTTTTTGGTTGCCTTAATACATGTATTTGATAATTACAATTTTTTTTTATTAAAACTTTATTAAAATTAATTGGTGGAAAATCAAATGGTGCAAAATCTTTTTTACAAATTGATTTATTTTCTTCAATTATATTGTTATTAATCCAATTTGCAGAATTTATTCTAGTAGAATATTTTAAATTATTTTCATCATAATAAGCTAATTTTAACGGCACAGATTGTAAGAGAGTGGCAAAAAGAATAAAAACTAAAAATTTTTTATTTTTTAGATTACATGCCAAATACATTAAAGATATTGGTAATATATATGGTATGTATCTAAATTGAATATGCCAAATTTCATAACTTGAAATAATAGCGCCGAATAAAATTAATAAAAAAATAAAAAATGAAATTTGTTTATCTAACTTTGTTTTTGATTTTTTAAATAAATGGTAAATTAATATTAAACTAATAATAAATCCAAAGCCTTGAATGAATGAATTATAAATAAAAGGAATTATATTATTTAATTTAATACCCTTTAAAACCCAAATATATTCTCCACTAGATTCATTAATAAAGTTTCCTGAATTTAACAAAATATACGGATTTGTTATAAAAAAGATTGATAAAATTGAAAAAATTAAAAAAAAGAAATAATTTTTGGGAATTTCATTTTTAGAATTAAGAAAAATAATAATAAAAATAAACAAAATAGCTGGTATAAATAAAATACTTGAACCTATAGTCAAACCAAATAAAACAGCAGCAATTAATAAATTTTTTTTATCTTTATCTTTAACAAAATATTTTAAAAGAAAATAAATTGCTGAATTGAACCATAGTAAAGCATACCAATGAGGTTTAATGATTTGAGAATACATAATTGATGAAGGGGCAACCAAATATACTGTTGTTAGCAACCAAGCATAATTTTTTTTTGTAATTAAATTTAGAGACTTATAAAGAATAAATGCAGAAAAAATGAAACATAATAAAACAAACAATCTTCCATGAAAATATATTGAGTCAATTAAATCTTTATTATTAATGATTGTTTTGACATTAACATTATCAATAATTTTAAGTTTAATAAGTGAATAATAATAAATACCTAAAGGATATAGAAAAGCTCCGCCATATTTATAAACTTGAGTGTCAAACTTTCTTTCATTTATTTTGATTTTTGATAATGCCATTATTGGCATTATTTCATCAGCATTAATACTATACAGCTTATATCTATATTGCCATTTAGGTAGGGAACTATTAATATTTCCTTTTGTTTTTATTTCTTTTCTATCAAGAAAACTTTTTATGTCTTTATCATTAAGATTAATTGTCTTAAAATATTCTAAATCGTTTATTTTAAATCCATAATCAAGACTTGATAATTGTAAAAAGAAGTAAAATATTAATAAAAAAAATATAAAGTATTTTTTTTTCATAGTTTTTTTTTAAAATCAATATGTTACAAAATAAATCAGAGAAAATAAATCCCTCAACAATAGCAGTATACGTAGGTTTGGATTTTGTTGGAGACGGTCTAATAAAATTACCATTTATTAGATCTCTAAGGCAAGTTTTTCCTAAGTCATATATAACATGGATCGCTGGAACTCATAAAAGCGAATTTAAACATTCTTTGTCACCATTAGTACGTGGTTTATTAAACGAAGTAATAGAAGAAGCAAATATAGGATTTATTGGTGTAAATGAAGCAAAATTTTCTCAAAGATTAAACGATTTAAAAAATTTTTATAAAAAACCTTTGAATGGTAGAAAGTTTGATTTATTAATTGATACCCAAACACATGTGCTAACAACATTTTTAGTAAGAACAATAAGACACGAATATTTCTTATCAGGATGTGCTAATTTTTTATTTTCTGATGTTAAACCTCCAAAAAATTTTTCAAGACATTTAAATTTATCTAAAAGATTAGTTCAATTATCTGAAATAGCTGCTGGAGATTCAATTTCCTTACCACCACCACCCTTACCTTTGGAAAAGAAATACAGGGATCTTGCTAAAAAAGCTTTGCCAGATAAAAAGAATTATGTAGGTATAGCTCCAGGAGCTGGAGATACAAGAAAATGTTGGAATTTACAAAATTTTATTGAAGTTGCTAAGAATATAGCGAAAAAAAATAGAATTCCTGTTTTCTTTCTAGGTCCAAAGGAAGAAAAATTATTAGATTATATAAAAAAACAAGTTCCTCAATCAATATTTCCAGAATGGGGAAAATTCAGAAACCCAAACATTAAAGGACCAGCCTTTGTAATAGCTTTGGCAGAAAGAACAAAGTGTTCAGTTTCAAATGATAGTGGCACTGCTCATATGCTTGATGCTGGAGGCTCACCAGTAGTTAAAGTATTTGGTAGAAGTCTACCAGGTAAGTATACAGGATTAACTCCTGGGTCAATTTCTATTGATTCAAGAACTTTTGGTTCAACAAATATTAACAAAATAAAACCAGATTTTGTAAATAAAGTAATTGATAAATTTTTTAAAAAATGAACACTAGTAACATTTTAGTTCCATTATCTGTTGGTGAATTGATTGACAAAATATCTATTTTAAAAATTAAAAAGAAAAAAATTACCAATAAAAATAAACAAAAGAATATTATTAAAGAATTAAAATTCTTAGAAAAAATTTATAAGTCTAATATTAAAAAAAATAAAAAACTAGATCGTTGTGAAAAACAATTAATTAAAATAAATAAAATTCTTTGGGAAATTGAAGACGAAATTAGAAATTGTGAATCAAAGAGAGATTTTAAAGAAATATTTATTAAATTGGCTAGATCTGTCTATATAAATAATGATAAAAGGTCAAAAATTAAACGTGAAATAAATACTATTACAGGATCAAACTTAATCGAAGAAAAATCATATAAATCATATTAATTCTTTTTTAGAACTTCAATTCCTGGCAACGTATACTTTTCAAGCCAACTTAAGAAAGCAGTGCCTCCAGTTGATAAAAATGTAAAATTTTTAAATTTTTTATTTTTTTTTATTGCAGCAATTGTATCGCCACCTCCAGCAATACTTATTATTCTTTTTTTAGAATTTATTAGATTGGATATTTTATTAGTAGCATTATCAAATGGTTTTTTTTCAAAAAATCCTAAAGGTCCGGACCAAATAACAGTATTAGAACAATTAATTTTATTAGTAATAACATTTATAGTTTTAACTCCAACATCAAAAATTTTGTAATTATTTTTAATATCTTTTATATCAATGCTTTTATTTTTATTTGATACTATGACGTCAACAGGAAGAATTATTTCACAACCTCTATTTTTTGCTAATCTTTGAATATCAATTGCATTTTTTATTTGTTTTTTTTCATAAATAGATTTTCCAATATTGATTTTTTTTGATTTCAAAAAAGTATTTGCAATACCTCCACCTAATATTAAAAAAGTACATCTTTTAATTAGATTATTTATTGTTTTAATTTTACTTTCCATTTTTGATCCACCTATAATAGCAGTTAAGGGTTGGCGTGGTTTATACAAAAATTTGTATAGATTAAATAATTCTTTTTCCATATTTATTCCAATTCCTGAAGGAAGAAATTTCGTAATTTTATCTATAGATGCATGATTTCTATGACTAGCACTGAAGGCTTCATTTATATATATATCAAAGGGTTTACTTAGTTTTTTTGCAAAACTAATATCATTTTTCATTTCTTCTTTATGAAATCTTAGATTCTCTAGTAACAAAGCTTGTCCTGGTTTAATTTTATTTAATGCATTAACAACATTTATTCCTATGCAGTCATTTATAAATAAAACCTTTTTTCCTAATATTTTAGATAGAGGTTTTACAATTTTTTTTAATGAATATTTGTTATTCTTGTTTTTGGGCCTTCCTAAATGACTGATCATTATTGGCAACCCTCCATTGTTAATAATTTTTTTTAATGATGGAATAATATTTTTAATTCTCGTGTCATCTGTAATTATTCCATTTTTAATAGGGACATTTAAATCAACTCTAATTAAAATCTTTTTTGATTTAAGTTTAAAATTACTTATTTTTTTTATTTTCAACATTAAATACTTACTATATTGTAAAATCTTTTTATTAATTTATTACTATGAAAAATATAATTTGCTTTTTTTTATTTTACTTATTTTTAACATACAATTTATCACTTGCTGTTGATATTATAGTTAACGAAGATGAATGGCCATGCAAGAAAAGTCATGTAAACAACCCAAATCCATCTGATTTTTGGCCAGAAGGAAATATAGTCATAAATTCTGATTGGAAAAAAGATAAGGAAATAAAAGAATTAGTAGAATTTATTACGAATCATGCAAATTCAATAGATCAAGGTATTAAAGAAATTCAAAATTTTTCAAAAAAAATTGATGATAAAAATAAAAAAGAAAAATTTAATTTGATTTTTTCAGGTATTTTCCAAGAAATGTCGTTATATCTCAGTTTAGCGAAACATGGAGTTTTTCAATTCATTACAAGAGTGAAACTTACAGAACAAGAATTAGTAAAAGAAAATTTGAAAGATAAGAAATATGTAAAAAAAAGTATTGGCAGAAGTAAAAAAGGTTGGATTTTAGAAATTGCTGATGATTCAGAAGAAGAGGCAGAGTTCCAATGTCAAAGAATGGATTTTTTAGAAAAGAAAACTAAAGCGCTATCTAATGAACTTTTAAACAATCTATAGTTCAGATTACAGAAATTAGTAAAATAAATCAAAATATGGCAAAAATGTGGCATTTTTAACTAGACAAATTGCTTTTTTAATATAAATATTTAAAGGCTAACATTTTTTAGCATTTATATTATTAATCTCGGGAGGTTATATATATGACTTCAATTAAAAAAACACTCGGTGTTGCTGCAGTTTTAGCTACAATCAGTGGTTTTGCTTATGCCACAAGTGCTGGCGAATATGCAAAATTACCTGGTAAAAATTGGCTAGGATATGGCGGTGATGCTGGGCAAATGCGTTATCATCCAAGTGATGGCATTAATGTTTCTAATGCAAAGAATCTTAAAGTTAAATGGATTCATCAGCATGGAGAAAAATTAGGCTCTCACGAAACAACTCCTGTTGTTGAGAATGGTATAATGTATTACACAACTCCTTACAATCATGTTTTTGCTGTTGATGCAGCAACTGGTACAGAGTTATGGCAATATACGCATAAAAACAAACCAGCAATTTATTGCTGTGGTCCAAATAGTAGAGGAGTTGCTTTATTAAAAGATAAAGTAATTTTTGCTACTTTGGATGCAATGCTAGTTGCATTGGATAAAAAAACAGGAGCTCTTGCATGGGAAAAACAAATAGCTGATAACGAAGCTGGCTATTCTCAAACTCATACACCTGCTGTTTATAAAGATAAAGTTATCATGGGTATGTCAGGCGCTGAATATGGTATCCGTGGTTTTATCTCAGCATATAATGTCGATGATGGTAATTTAGCATGGAAATGGTACACAGTACCTTCACCTGCTTATGTTAACCCTGACGGTCTTAAAGGTTGGAATGGTGACTTTGTAAATGTTACTGATCCAGGCGTTGGAGATGAACCGTTAAATCGCGATATTGCTGCAGAAAAAGCTGCTATTGCATCAGGCAAACACGATGATGCTTGGAAAGTTGGCGGTGCTTCTGCATGGATGACAGGTTCTGTTGATCATAAAGAAG
>CAYNCC010000061.1:0-6177 GCA_964396035.1 uncultured Alphaproteobacteria bacterium | reverse complement strand
TATTTATAAAGACTGAACTTAAAGAGAAATCTTTGATCAATCTTTCAATTTCAAACATACATTATATATTAAATGTTTTGAGAATAAGAGAAAAACAAAAACTTTCAATTTTTAATGGTATTCAAGGGGAATGGGAAGGATTCATACAAAATTTAAACAGGAAGAAAGGTTTAATTTTAATTAATAAACAAATAAAAAAACAAGAAAAAGAAAATTTAATAAATATTATTTATGTTCCAATTAAAGGTCATAGAAATTATTATTTGATAGAAAAAATTACAGAACTAGGAATATCTAATATTTATCCAATTACATCAGAATATTCTGTTATTAAAAAATTTAATTATAAAAGAGCAAACGCTTGTGTTATAGCAGCGTCACAACAATCAGGTAGATTGAGCGTGCCTAAAATACATGAATTAAAAAGCTTAAAAAGTATATTGCCTACATGGAATAAAAATGATCAAATTATTTTTTGTGATGAAACAGAAAAAAAAATTTTTTTTGATGATTTATTTAAATCGAAGTCAAAAAAAAAAATAAATACTATACTTATTGGACCAGAAGGAGGCTTTTCTTTGCTAGAAAAAAATTTTTTAAAGAGTTTTAATTATGTTAATGGTTTAAGTTTAGGAAAAAGAATCCTAAGAGCTGATACTGCAGCAATTAATGCATTAACTCTGTTAATAGATAAAACAAAATAAATTATGAAAGAAATTCTAGAAAATAAGCAAGATGTTGTGAAATACTTTGAAAAAGGATCAAAACCTAAACATATGTGGAGGATTGGAACTGAGCATGAGAAATTTCTTTATAATATAGATACATTAGAACCAGTTGATTACTATGGAGAGAATGGAATTATATCTTTATTTAAACTATTAAAAAGAATGGGTTGGAAAGAAATAATTGAAAATAATAATCCTATAGCTTTAAAACATAAAGGATCAACAATATCACTTGAACCCAGATGTCAGATTGAATTATCTGGCGGTGTAGTTAAAACTATCCATGAGACATGTAAACAAGCAAAAACTTATTTAGATCAACTTAAAACAATATGTGCAAAAAAGAAATTAGGAATTCTTGGTATAGGTTATTATCCAAAAAGTTTTAAAAAAAGCACTGGATGGGTTCCTAAGAAAAGATACTCGATTATGAAAAAAAGAATGAAGATGACAGGATCTCATGGATTGGAAATGATGTCTTCAACTTGTTGTATACAAACTAATTTGGATTATGCAAATGAGAATGACATGTTTAAAAAAGTAAGAATAGGCTTTGCTTTACAACCATTTATCACAGCTTTATTTGCTAATTCTCCAATTATAAATAAAAAGAAATCTAACTTTTTAAGTTATCGAAGTTATATTTGGTCTAATACTGATAAAAAAAGATGTGGTATTATTTCTGAAGTTTTCTCAAAAAAATTTACATTTGAAAAATATGTTTCTTATTTATTAAAAATACCAATGTATTTTGTAGTAAAAGATGGAAATTATATTGAAGTAAATAATCAGAGTTTTGAAGATTTTTTAAATGGTAAATTAAAAAAATTTCCAAAACAATTACCTACAATAAAAGATTTAGAAAATCATATTAGTACTATTTTTACTGATGTTAGAATAAAACAATATATTGAAATGAGAGGAGCTGATAGCGGATCGTGGGATAGAATATGTGCACTACCAGCTTTTTGGGTAGGACTTTTATATAGTAAGAAGATTTTAGATCAAACTTTTTTAATTATAAAAAACTGGAAATTAGAAGAAATTATTCAATTAAATAAAGATGTTCAAAAATATGGATTAAAATCAAAATTAAGAGGAAAAAAAATTCAAAATATTTGCATTGAAATTCTAAAGTTAGCTCAGAAAGGTTTAAGTTTAAGAAATTGTTTAAATAAAAATAAAGAGAATGAAGAATATTTTTTAAGCACTTTATTTGAAATAGCTAATTCAGGAGTTACACCAGCTGAGAAATTAATTAATAGATATATTAATGAAAATAATAATTGTTCTAATCAAATATTTCTTGATAATTCATACTAAAAAATTTTAAATAGTTATTTTTAAAGTAATATGAAAAGAAAATTTAAAAATTTAAACGACGTTAGAAAAAGCATTGACAAAGTTGATAACCAATTAGTTAAATTAATAGGAGAAAGAGAATTTTTTGTCAAAGAAGCATTAAAATTTAAAAAAAATAAAAAACAAATTATAGATAAAAAAAGAATTAAAATTTTATTAAAAAGAATAAAAAAATTATCTAAAAAATATAAAAATAATAATAAAATTAAAAAAAGAATTTGGAAATTAATGATTAAAAACTTTATTATTTTAGAAAATAAATTATTTAAACAACCAAAAAAATAATTTTTAAATATTTATTTAAACGTCAGTTCCACCAACTAAAATTTCATCAACTAAAATAGTAGGTTGCCCTACGCCAACTGGAACACCCTGTCCTTCTTTTCCACATGTACCAATGCCCCCATCAAGAGCCATATTGTTTCCAACTAGTGAAATTTTCTTTAGAACTTCCTCGCCTTTTCCTATTAACGTTGCTCCTTTAACAGGCTTTGTAATCTTTCCATTTTCAATCATATATGCTTCTGAAGCTGAGAATTCAAATTGTCCTGAAGTTATATCAACGCTCCCACCTGAAAAATTAGCAGCATAAAGACCTTTTTTGACAGATTTAAATATATCTTCTTGGGGCACATTTCCTGAAAGCATATAAGTGTTAGTCATCCTTGGCATTGGAAGATATTCATAGCTTTCTCTTCTACCATTTCCCGTAGATTTAGTTTTCATTAGACTTGCATTTAATCTATCTTGCATGTGACCTATCATAATACCATTTTCAATTAATGTTGTGCACTGACTTGGAGTTCCTTCATCGTCAATTGTAATCGATCCTCTTCTGTTATCGATTGTACCATCATCAACAACTGTTACATTTTTTGATGCTATTCTTTTTCCAAGTAGATCAGAAAATACAGATATTTTTTTTCTGTTAAAATCACCTTCTAAACCATGACCTATAGCTTCATGTAAAATAATGCCAGGCCAACCTGGGCCT
This sequence comes from uncultured Alphaproteobacteria bacterium, assembly GCA_964396035.1. Classification (GTDB taxonomy): domain Bacteria; phylum Pseudomonadota; class Alphaproteobacteria; genus CAYNCC01. Next base: position 3,093 of record CAYNCC010000061.1, on the reverse strand, counting down.
AAGACAATAGGCATTTTACCTGCCGGAGTTGGACAAGATTTTAAATTTGTAATTGCTTGTCGTAAAGCATCTTTTGTTTGTTCTTTCCATGTTTCTGAATTAAAGAAATCTATGTAATTTTTTCTTCCACCAGCTCCACTTGAACCAGTTTCCATTCTTTTTCCATTATCTACAGTTATAGAAATATTTAATCTTACAAGAGGTCTAATATCCCCACAGTGATATCCTCCTTTTCTTAATATATGAACTGCTTGCCATTCTCCATGTAGTGATACCGATACCTGTTTAACTCTTTTATCTAATTTTCTTGCATATTCATCAATAGATTTTAAAAGCTTTGTTTTTTCTTGAGATGTAAAACTATTTAAAGGATTTATGTTTGAATAATGTTTTTTATTTGTTCTTAAAGGATCAACAATTTTTGATTTAGCACTAGAAGACAAAATAGATTTAACTGTTTTACCAGCATTTTGAATACTTTTTTCATTTATTTCTGAAGAATGTGAATAAGCAGAAGTTTCATTTTTTACAGAACGTAGACCAAATCCCTTATCAATAGATGTGCTAGCATTCTTTATTTTCTTATCATCATACACAAAACTTTCTGATTGTTTAAATTCTAAAAAAAGTTCCCCATCATCTGCTTTTCTTAGAGACTCATTAACTATTTTTTCAGTTTTGTTAAAATCAAGACCTTCATTTTTGAAAAAAAGATCATATGAATTAAAAATGTTGCTCATTTTTTATACTTTATTAATATAGGTTAAATAAATCAATAATTGCTATTTTTTTTTGTTGATTAAGTTGTTTTTTAGCTTAATTTATTGCGTATGGGGAGTTTATTTGTGAAAAAAGTTTTATTTTTTTTAACATGTTTTTGCAGTTTAATAAGCCATGCATTTGCTGATGGTGGACCTAAAAACTGGCAAATGGATTTTAGACCACCGGCCACACCTACCATGGAAATGTTGGTTGATTTCCATAATTTTGTAAATCCAATAATTATAGCCATAGCTTTATTTGTAATTGCTTTAATGGCGTATATTTCTGTGAGATTTAGTGAGAAAAATAATCCTAAACCATCTAATACTACTCATCATACAGCGCTTGAAATAATTTGGACAGTTGTGCCGGTTTTAATATTAATAGTAATTGCTATTCCGTCTTTTAGGCTTTTATATTTTTCTCATTTTAACCCAAATACAGAAATGACTATTAAAGCAATTGGTAATCAATGGTATTGGTCTTATGAATATCCTGATCATGGCATTGCTTTTGATAGTAATATTCTTTGTAGTACAAAAGAAGAATGTGATGCTTTAGACCAAGAAACCGGAAAAAAACATGTAAGACTTCTTGATGTTGATGAACCAGTAGTGGTTCCTGTAAATAAAAAGATTAAAATTATTTCAACTGCAAGCGATGTAATTCATAGTTTCGCTGTTCCTGCTTTTGGTATTAAAATAGATGGTGTTCCAGGTAGAGCTCAAGACACATGGTTTGAAGTTAATAATGAAGGAACTTATTATGGGCAATGTTCAGAATTGTGTGGGATGCTACATGGATTTATGCCAATAGCAGTTAAGGCTGTATCTGAAAATGAATTTGACCAATGGGTCCAAAATAAAAAAGCAGCAGCTAGCAAAGATTTAGAAATTAAAAAAGTAGAAATATCAAATAATTAAATTTTATGAAATTTGAGAAACATAATTATCATTTAGTTGATCCTAGTCCTTGGCCAGCACTTGGTGCATTAGCAACAATTATTCTTGCCTTTGGAGCGGTTCATTATTTTGGCGATGGTTTAACGTATGGTGCTGAAGAAACTAACCGTGGATCAATGATACCTATGTTAATTGGCTTAGGATTGGTTTTATTTACAATGATCGCTTGGTGGAGAGATGTGATAAAAGAATCTCATGGCGGATTCCATAATAATATCGTTCAAATTGGTTTGAAGTATGGAATGGTCTTATTTATAGCGTCCGAAGTTTGTTTTTTTGTTGCCTTTTTCTGGGCTTTTTTTGATGTAAGTCTACCTGGACAACACGAATGGAGAAGTGCTATAGGAGGAGTCTGGCCACCAGAGGGTACTGAAACAATGCCTGCTTTTGGCGTGCCATTAATAAACACAATTATATTGTTGTCTTCAGGAGCTACTCTTACATGGGCTCATCATGGTTTAAGGGAAGATAATAGAAAAAAACTTATTATAGGTCTTATAGTTACTCTTGCCTTAGGATTTACTTTTACTTATTTACAAGCTTTAGAATATCAGCATGCAAAATTTGGTTTTACAGAAGGAATTTATTCTTCAACCTTTTATATGGCTACCGGCTTTCATGGTTTTCACGTAATTGTCGGATCAACTTTTTTATTAGTTTGTTTAATCAGATCTTTACAAGGGCATTTTTCACCTGATCATCATGTTGGTTTTGAAGCAGCTGCTTGGTACTGGCATTTTGTTGATGTTGTTTGGATTTTCTTATTTACTGCTGTATATTGGTGGGGGGCATAATCTAATATGGCATATTCATCTACTGCAGAACATCACGGTCACGGACATCCAACAGGCTGGAAAAGATGGTTATTTTCAACAAATCATAAAGATATAGGAACAATGTATTTAATCTTTGCAATAGTTGCAGGATTAACAGGATTATTAATGTCTCTAGCAATGAGAGCAGAATTAGCCGAACCAGGCTTACAAGTTTTAGGTGGAGATCATCAACTTTATAATACGCTTATTTCAATGCATGGCTTAATTATGATTTTCGCTATGGTTATGCCTGCAATGATTGGAGGATTTGGAAATTGGTTTGTGCCAATTATGATAGGCGCACCAGATATGGAATTTCCTCGAATGAACAACATTAGTTTTTGGCTCTTAATACCTGGTTTTTTATGCTTAATGGCAGCATATTCTGCAGGCATGGGTTCGGGTTGGACTTTTTATCCGCCGTTAAGTTCGAAAATAGGACATCCAGGCAACTCGGTAGATTTTTTAATTCTAGGTGTTCACATTTTAGGAGCTTCTTCAATTTTAGGGGCGATTAATTTTATTACTACTATTATTAATATGAGAGCTCCAGG
>CAYNCC010000060.1:0-6362 GCA_964396035.1 uncultured Alphaproteobacteria bacterium | reverse complement strand
AATCTAAAAGTTTGTTTAAAGATTTCTTTTTTAAGAAAGATAATTTCTTAACTTTAGAAATTAAATTATTGCTAATTTTTATTTTATCTTTTTGTTTTTTTAAAGTTATAAATGTTATCAATTTATCTTTAGGGCCTTCTAAAAAAAGTTGTAAAAGAGAATGCTGATCTGTTGCTCCCATTGAATGTATAGGTGTAAAGCCAATATTTTTCTTTCCTAAACTTTCAGCCATTAATTGCTCGTGCCAATATCCAAAATTTCGTAAACGTTCAGTATAAGTTAATAAAACTGAAATATTAATTCTTGATTTTTGAGCAGAAAAATGAAGCGCAGCTCCTTCAAATGGTATTTTTTGTTTCTTTTTTAAAGATTTATTTAATATAGATACCGCGCCTTCAGTTATTTTCTTGATATTTAATCCTGATATAGCAGCTGGTAAAAGTCCTACTGGTGAAAAAGCAGAGAATCTCCCTGATAAATTATTATCTATGTCCAAAATATTAATCGAAGAATCTTTTGCTAAATTTCTTAATGAGTTACTTTCTTTTTTTGTAATAACGGTAAAATGCTTTTGAATTTCTTTTTTCTTAAAATTTGTTTTATATTTTGACAAAAAAACTAAAAATTGAACTAGTGTTTCATTAGTTTCTCCTGATTTAGAAATAACTATTATTCCTGTTTTTTTTAAATTTATTTTTTTAAACAAATCATTAAAATCTTGAAAATCAATATTTTCTAAAAAAGTAATTTTAGGAAATTTAGGACTTCTTCCAAAAGTTCTATAAGCAATTTGCACAAAAGTACGTCCTGCTTTACTTGAACCACCTGTTCCTAAAATAATTACATCCGTAAAACTTTTCTGATAATACAAAGCCAATTTATTAATTTTTTTTTTTTGATAATTATCAAATTGGTTTAAAAAAGATAAAAGAAGTGGATCTTTTGATACTTTAATTTTATCTATTATTAGATTTATTTTATTCATACTTGATTTAAATAAATCTTTTCTAATTACAGGATCAATAAAACAGTTATTTATATTATGTTTCATAAAAAAATAGGATTCTATATTTTACTTATATTTTCTAAATTAGATGGATTTCCTATAATAAGGAAGAAAATTTGATTTTCATCCAAGATTTTAGTAGCTATTTTTCTTATATCCTGCAAAGACACAGCATTTATATAATCATTTCTTTTTTCAAAAAAATCAGTATTAAAACCATCTATCTGAGTATTTAAAAGTACAGACGCAACTTTTTTATTACTATCTAATCTTAAAACATAAGAATTAATTAGAAAATTCTTTGCGTTTTTTAGTTCCTCTTCAGTAACTCCTTCTTTTCTAACTTTCATTAATTCTTCCTTTATAATTTTAATAACTTTATCAACATTTTCATTACTTGTTTGCGCACCACCTGAAAAAAAATTATATTTATCATATCTATATAAATAAGAATATACAGAATAAACGAGACCTCTTTTCTCTCTTATTTCAGTAGTAAGTTTTGAAAAAAAACCACCTCCGCCTAAGATATAATTCATTACATATGCAGGATAAAAATATGGATCATCTCTAGAAATGCCTTCTCCCGCAAATAAAATGCTACTTTGTCTTAAATCCTTCTTATGAAAAAAAGTCTTTGGTTCAATTTTTTTCTTATGTAATGGAATATCGGTTATTATTTTCTTTTTATCAAATTTTTTAAAATTTCTTTTTAAATATTTTTTTAAATCAATTTCATTTATATCTCCAGAAACTGCTATATAAAGATTGTCTATTCTTAAATTTTTTTTTAAAAAAAGTTCTAAATCTTCTTTATTTATTTTATCAATATCTTCAATTTTACCTAAAGTATCAAATTCATAAGGATGACCTTCAAAAAGAATTTGTCTAAATAATCTAGAACCAATTTCATCAGGATCTTTATAAGATTGTTCAAGAGCTAATTTTATATTGCCTTTTATTCTATTAATTTCTTCTAGTTTAAATGTTGGTTCTGTTAAAGCTAAATCTAAAAGTTTGAATGAAAGATCCAAATTCTCTTTTAAAGTATAAAGATCAATATAAAAATTATCATGACTTACACTAAAATTTAGAGTTATAGAATTATCAGCTAGAAGTCTTTTAAAATCTTTTGCCGAATAATTACCAGCTCCTTCATCTAGGAGAGATGCTGTTAAATTGGCTGTTCCTTTTTTTCCATTAAGATCAAATGCCGATCCAGCTTTAAAAGCAAATTTAATAGCTACAATAGGTAAATTTTTATCATTTACTAACCATGCTTTTTTATTTTGATAATAATTTACTTCTTTAACATCTAATGCTTTTACATAATTAAAATTATAAAAAAATAAAAAAAATAAAATAATAAAAAATTTCTTCATAATTATTCCTTTTCAGGTAATAAATATCCTGTTACTGAATTCTTTTTGTTAAATATCTTTGGAACAGTGCTTTCTAAATCATTAATAGAAACTTTTAAAATATCTTTTGGCCAATTAGTTATTTCTTTTAATGAGTATCCAGTTGTTAAAGAAGAACCAAATATTCTCATCCCCATGTATAAACTATCCTGTGCAAAAATTGTATCATTAACCAATCTTTTTTTTATTTTTTGTAATTCTTTTTTGTCAAAATTTTGCTTTGAAACCTTGCTTAAATATATATTCAAATAATTTTCTATGTCTTCTAAACTAATATGCTTTTTTGGAATTATACTTATAACAAAACTAGTATGACCAAAACCATCCGGATAATAGTAAGCAGATGCACTTGTTGCTAATTTTTTCTTTTTTACAAACTCCTCAAATAACATTCCTGTTGTTGGATTCCCAAAAATTTCTGAAAATACCACTAAAGTTAAAGACTCTTTTTTTGACTTAGTATAAGTTGGCACTAAATAATGTCTTTTAAAAACTGGTATTGCTGTATTTTTTGAATTTAAAGTAACTTTTCTTGGAGCATGCTGAGTTGGCTCATCTGTCCATAATCTTTTTTCAATTTTCGAAGGTTTAATCGATCCAAAATATTTTTTTGCTATTTTAACTACTTCATCAAGACTTATATCTCCACATACAACAATAATAGCATTATTGGGAGAATAATATTTTTTATAAAATTTTGTAACATCATCTAAACTTAAATTCTTTATTTCATGTTCCCATCCGATAATTGGCTTTCTATATGGATGATTCATATACAAAGCTGCATTTATTTGTTCAGAAAGTAAAGCCGATGGATTATTATCAACTCTTGAATACCTTTCTTCAAGAACTACTGTTTTTTCATTTTCAAATTCATCTTCAACTAATTTTATATTTTTCATTCTGTCAGCTTCTAAAGACATTATTAATTCAAGTTTAGATTTATGTATCAATTGAAAATATCCAGTGTAGTTCTTGCTCGTAAAAGCATTTTCTTTTCCACCATTTACAGCAACTATTTGAGAAAATTCTCCTGGTTTTAATTTATCGGTTCCTTTAAACAATAAATGTTCTAAAAAATGTGCTATTCCAGATTTGCCATTTGGTTCATCAGCTGATCCTACTTTATACCAAATTGAATGTGCAACTGCAGGTACGCGATTATTTTCAAGTACAATAATTTCTAAACCATTATCTAAAACATGATGCTGTGGTTTAAATTCAGCAAAACTAAATTTTGAAAAAAAAATAAATATAAATAATAAAAAAAATCTCATAACAAAAAAATTGTTTAGAAAATTAATATAATAAAATAATATTATTTAAAATTAAAAAAAGGATTTAATTAGATTCGCCTCTTACAGAATAGTCTTCAAAATCTTTCTCGCCATCTATTTGATTTGAAGTATCTAATAAATCTTCAATCATTGATCTTTCATCTCTTGTTAAATCTTTGTCTTTTATTAAAGTCTGTCTTCTTGCATTATTTGTATTTGTAAAAGTATTAAATGACGATGTAAAATAATCTTTTTCAGATTGGGGTGATTTATTGACCCTAGTTAACTTATTTGGATTTATTGTATAAGCATCTGATGGAACCGTGGCTCTTCTTTTTCTTGTTTTATTAGATACAGAATTATTATTCTGAATTTGTCTTGTGTTTAAAACAGTATTTCTATTTGAATCAAATGTCTCAAAAGATTGCATGCCATTTTGTGAATCATAAACTTCTACTTGATTTGTTTCTAAATTACTTAAAGGATAAGAAGCTTGTTCGTCTTCAAAAGTCTCCGTTTGATAATTTTCTAATGGAAGATTTGTGCTTTCTAAAGTGTTTTGTTCAGGCATTTCAATGTTTGAATCAAAATCAGGTGGAATTGCTAATGGTGGACCAGAAAGAACTGCATTTTCATTAGCAACTACTTTTTCTTTATTAAAAGGATTAGCTATTCCACAAGAATGTAAAACAAATAAAAAAAAGAAAATAAATATATATCTAAACATAATTAAAAATAAAAACTGTATATATATAATTAGACATATTTATTATTTTCGCTACTAAAAATTCCAATTAAATAAATAAGAGCGCCAATTGTTATTAATGAATCTGCCAAATTAAAAGCAGGCCAATGTAGCTCATATACATGAATATCAACAAAATCTACAACTGCTTGATATTTAAATCTATCTAAAAGATTACCAAGTGCGCCAGAAATTATTAAAATAAATGATAATCTTTGAAAAATAGAATTAGTTTTAAAAAACCATAAAAAAAGAAATAAAACAATTGTAATAGTTACAATAATCATGAAAAAATTTATATCTTCAATACTAGAAAACATTCCAAAACTTATACCTTTATTCCAAACAGGAGTTAAATTTAAAAATTGATTAATTATGATTATTTTTTCTGGTAAAAATATATTTTCAATCATCCAATTTTTACTTAAATAATCAAAAAAAACAAGCAAAGGTATTAATGTTAAAAAATAGTTTTTATTATTACTCATTTTTTTATTACACTATGGCATCTATTACATAAATTTTCTTTATTATTTACTTCTTTAGATATAATCCAACATCTTTCACATTTTAATCCTTCAGCTTTCTTAACTCTTACTTTAATATTATTAATTCCTTCTAAAGAAAAAGAATCTTCAGCAATTTTATCTACAATTTTTGTAGAGGAAACTATAAAAAGATCATTAAGATTTAAATTATTTAAATAATTTTTTATTTTTTGTGGAGCTGAGAGTTCTGTTGATGCCTCTAAACTTGAACCAATAATCTTTTTTTCTCTTTTAATCTCAATTGCACTAGTAACAACTTTTCTAATATTTATAATTTCTTTCCATTGTTCGCCAATTTTTTTATCATTCCAATTTTTATCTACTTTAGGAAATTTTTTTAAATGTATGCTGTCTTTATTATTAAAATTTCTTGATAACCAAGCTTCTTCTGTAGTAAAACAAAGTATTGGTGCAAACCAAGCTGTTAAAAAATCAAATATTATTTTTAATGTATATCTACAAGATATTCTTTTTTTACTTACTATGTCATCACAATACAAACAATCTTTTCTTATATCAAAATAAAAAGAAGATAAATCATTAGAACAAAAAACAAGTAATTCTTTATATATTCTATGGTAATTATTTTCTTTAATAGATTCTTCTATAATTTTGTCTACTTCCCATACCCTAAATAGAATATATTTTTCTAAATCTGGTAAATCTTTATAATTTGTTTTTTCTTTATCTTTATAATCTTTAAGATTGCCAATCAAAAAACGAAATGTATTACGAATTCTTCTATATGAATCAACTTGTGATTTAATTATATTTTCATCAATTTTTATATCCTCAAAATAATCTGAGGCAACTGCCCATAATCTTAATATGTCTGTTCCATATTTATTAATAATTTCATTAGGCGATATAACATTGCCTTCTGATTTTGACATTTTTTTTCCTTGGCCATCTACTACAAATCCATGGGATAAAATGCTTTTAAAAGGAGCTTTATTTCTAGTTCCACATGATTGCAATAAAGATGAATGAAACCACCCTCGGTGTTGGTCTGAACCTTCTAAGTATAAATCTGCTGGCCATGCTAAATCTTTCCTATTTTCTAAAACATATGTATGGCTTGATCCACTATCAAACCAAACTTCTATTACATCTTTAACCTGAATGAAATCTTTTTTATTATATTTTTTACCAAGAAATTGACTTGAATCTAATTCAAACCATGAATCGCTTCCTTTTTTTTCGAAAATTGTAGCAATATTATCTATAACATTCTTATCAACTAACGGTTTTTTTGTTTTTTTATTAATAAATATTGGAAGTGGCACTCCCCAAAATCTTTGTCTTGAAACACACCAATCTGGCCTATCTTCTATCATAGAAGTAATTCTGTTTTTTCCTTTTTTA
>CAYNCC010000059.1:2357-6565 GCA_964396035.1 uncultured Alphaproteobacteria bacterium | reverse complement strand
TGGTAATAAAAAAAGCTTTCTTTGTTACATCTAAAATATCATTTAAATCAGAGCCACTAAAATTTATATCAATTTTTCTACTACCTCCAGCAGTTCTTCCAAAAATTGATGTTTGATTAATAAAACCTAATGTTCCAGATTCTTGAAAAGCTAACTTTTCCATAAATGGAATAATTTTTTTTATATTGTTGGGATTTTCAGTAGAGGCACCTATAAAGATTCTTGTAGAGGTTGAAACAAAGAAAAAATTATTGATTCTAGGATATTCAGTTGCATTCGCATCTCCACCTTCTTCTAAAACAAAATACGGTTTGATTTGATTTTCAATATTCTGAGCAATTTCACTGGTTGTCTTAAGGTTATATCCTGGCGGTGGAATTAAAACACCAAAAACCAAATTCTTATTTCCTTCAGGCAAATATTCGAGTTTAGGTGCTAAAAAAAAAATTCCAAAAATAGCAACTAAAATAACTGTAAGAATTGTCATTAACGCTCTTTTTTTTGATGGCAATACCCATGCTAAATATTTATAAAATTTATATAAAAAATTCAAAGCAAAAATTTTTAACATTTGTGGATTTTTAAATTTCCAAATTTTTTTTTGATTGTCGGTTTGTAGAAGATGCAATTTACTAGAAATGACTGGAATTAAAGTGATTGCTAAAACTAGTGATAAGGTAATAGCAACGCATATGGCTACAGAAATATCCCTAAATAATTGACCTGCTTCTACTTGCACAACAAGAAGAGGAATAAAAACTAAAACCGTTGTTAATGCCGATAAGAAGACAGCTTGCGATACTTCTTTTGTACCAATTAATGAGGCATCATAATCACTTTTCCCCATTTCTTTGTGCCTAAAAATATTTTCTAAAACAACAATCGCAGCATCTATAACCATTCCTACAGCAAAAGCTAATCCAGCTAGACTTATTACATTTAATGACTTTCCCAATATAGCCATCGCTACAAAAGTTCCAATTATTGTTAGAGGTATAGTAGTTGCAATGACTAACGTAGCTCTAGCAGAGTTTAAAAATAATAATAATATTAAGGCGGCTAACAAACCTCCAACAATTATATTTTGTTGCACCAAATCTATTGAAGAATTAATGTAAATAGTTTCATCGTAAACTTGTTTTAACTCAAGGCCTTCTTTGTTCAATAAAGGGTTTAATTTTTTTATTGTATCCTTTACTTCTTGCATTGTTTCTAAAACATTTACACCCACATCTCTTACTAAGTTTATAGCTATTACTTCTTTACCTAATGAACGAATATATGAAACTGGTTCTTTAATACCGTATTTAACTTCTGCAACATCTTCTAAAAAAACCTTAGATGAAAATTGCGATTGTTCATCTTTATTTACTTTCACAACAACTTTTCTTATTTTTTCAGGGCTATCTAATTGACCTTCTGCTCTTATTAAATATTTTCTTTTACCTTCATCAATATCTCCAGCTGTTAAAGAAATATTAGAAGACATTAAACTAGTTGCGATATCAGATATAGTTAATTTATATAAAGATAACCTTTGAGGATCGACAATAACTTGCATTTCAGTTTTACTACCACCAAAAATATTAGATCTTGAAATACCTGGAATTTTTTCAAATTCTGTTTTAACTAAATTATCTGTCAAATCTCCAAATTCAGACATAGATTTATTGATTTCTTTGATAGGCCTTAGCATAATCCATGCTATTGGTGAATCTTCGCTACCAGAAGTTTCTATTGTTGGCTTCATAATTTCTTCTGGCATACCTCTAACTCTATCCAAGGCATTTGATGCCATTAATAAAGCTGTCTGAAAATTTTTTGTAGAGTTAAACTCTAATTTTATTTCAGATTTTTTGTCATATGCATTACTCCTTATTCTTTCTACACCTTTAACAGATTTTAGAACATCTTCTTGTTTAACAACTATTTCTCTTTCAACTTCACTTGGCGATCCTCCTTGCCAGTTGGTTGTTATTTCAATTACTGGTTTTCTTACATCAGGAGTTAGTTGAATTGGAATTTTGAAAAGAGCTAAAATTCCAGAAAAAAGAATTAATATTATTAAAGAATAAATTATTATTGGTCTTTTAAGACAATTTTTAATAATATCCAATTTATTTATTTTCCTTTATATCTACTTTTTGATTAGGTATTAATCTTTCATTTCCTCTAACAACAATTTTTTCACCTTCATTTAATCCTTCAATTATTTCAACTGAATCTTGGTACGGAATACCAGTTTTTACTGATTTTAACTTTGCAATATTATCTTCTATAACGTAGACAACAGTGTTACCATTTTTAATTAATAAAGCATCTTTACTTATTGTTTTAATTTGCTTTTTTGATTTTAGGTATATTTCTAAATTAATATTTTGATTAATAAATAAATCAGATTTTTTTATATCAAATAAAGGTAAAAATCTTGCAATAACTGTTCTTGTATTTGGATTTTCTTTTGGAACAATAGATCGAAAAATAGTCTTTAATTTATCTCCATTTGGTAAAATTATTTTTACTTCCTTACTTTGATCTAATAAAGAAATTTTATCTGAAGGTATATTTGCTTCTATTTCAAATTTATTTTTATTAACTAATTCAAAAACAGGAGTCCCAATATTTACATAGTTACCTTTAGTGACAAATCTTTTTGAAACAAATCCGGAATATGGTGCCTTTAAAATAGCGTCATCAAAAGCAATTTTCGCTTTATTATATTGAGATGTTATTTTAATTAAGTTACCTTCAGCACCCTTTACAACATGAATCTGATCTTCATAATCTGCCATTTTAAAAGAAGGCGATTCCATTAAAGATTTTAGACGCTCCAATTTTTTTTCTTCTAATTCAAGTCTTGCTAAACTTTCAGAGAGTTCTCCTTCTTTATTATTTTTATCAGCCTCTAATTCGTCAGTCTCAATCTTTAATAAAACTTCTCCTTGTTTAATATAATCTCCTACTTCAACATAGACTGCTTCAATAGGTCCAAAACTTTTTACTGAAACAACATCACTTTCAAAAGGTGCCACTCTAGCCGTAACTATAAAAGACTCGCTTATAAATGCTTTCTTTACTTTATCAATAGTAACAACAGGTAATTTTTCTGTATTTGCTTCTAACTTATTAATATTATTATTAATAGTTAGAATGAAAACAATCCAAATGAATACTATTATTTTTTTCATAATTGGTTTTATTATAAATATTTTAGTAAAAGTAATATTAAGATAAATTAAATTTTATATGTCTACTGCTATTGTAACACATAAAGATTGTATTCTACATGACCCAGGATTAAATCATCCTGAAAATCAGAATAGATTAATAAGTATTTTCAATACAATTAAAAATAATAATAAAAAAGAATGGAAATGGATTAATAGTTATGATGTTGATTTAAATAATATTTATTTAGTTCATTCCAAAAATCATCTACAAGATATAAAAAAAAATATTCCTATAGAAGGTTCTTTTAATATTGATCCAGATACTATCTTAAGCCCAGATAGTTTAAAATCTGCATTTAAAGCTGTTGCCTCTGTATGCAATGCTGTTGATCTAATTCTTAAAAAAAAATTTAGCAATGCATTTTGTCCTATTAGACCTCCTGGACATCATGCTGAACCTAATAAAGCAATGGGGTTTTGCTTATTCAATAACATTGCTATTGCAGCTTACTATGCAAAATTAAAATTTAAATTAGATAAATGTGCTGTTATTGATTTTGATGTCCATCACGGTAACGGTACACAAAAAAAATTTTGGGATGATCCAAATATGTTTTATGCTTCTACTCATCAAGAAGGAATCTTTCCTGGAACAGGATACAAGGAAGAAACAGGTGCTTATAATAATATAGTTAACGTTCCATTACCCGCTGGGACAGATAGCATATTATTTAAAAAATCTTACGAAAATATTATATTTCCTAATTTAAAAAAATTTTCACCAGATATAATTTTTATTTCCGCAGGGTTTGATGCACATAAAGATGATCCTTTAGCTGATTTTAGATTAACTGAGGAAGATTTTTTTTGGATTACAAAACAGTTAAAAATTTTTGCAGAAAAAAATTGCAATGGAAGAATAGTTTCTTCATTAGAAGGCGGTTATAATATTAAAGCTTTAAATGCAAGTTGTTTGGCTCATTTAAAAGGGTTAATTTTATGAAAAATAAGAAAAATCAAGAAGATATAAAACAAATG